>JBDNGG010000251.1:0-21182 GCA_041689405.1 Terrimicrobiaceae bacterium
ATAATTACTCATCATCACGTAGGAGTGAATTTTCCACCGGCACTTCAAGCAGGCTTCCAACAGAGCTTCCTCAAGTGCAGGGTCTGCTCCCCTTTCCAAAAATAGATCCTTCCGGTAATTCCCCCGATTGATCACGTGATAGATCGCCCCCTCAAATTCCAATCTCGGTTTTCTAGCCATCAATGTGAAGCCCCTCAGGGTTTTTAGGCCCGCGCGACATTTAAATTATAGGCCCGACCCCTTCAGTTTTCTCAAATGGGCCACTTTGACTACCGAAGCACAGATGTAGCCCGAAAAAATCTGGGGCGCCTGTGTTTATAGGCCTCTCAGGCCTTCCGCCGGGGAAGTTAGGTTAGAATCAAAAAACTCTGATGTGCAGCGCCACCGACTCGCCGACAAACTCCACACACGCTTGGAAATCGCTTATTGTTGCGCGCAGGCAGCGGCGGTTTCGATGACGAGTGCGTTGGTTTTTCGGAAGCTGTCGGCTTCTTCCTCGAGTGTGGCGAGGCGTTGCCGGGCGCTGATGGGGAGATCCACGACGGGTGAGGGGATTGCGGATTCGTTTTCCGTGCTGCTGTCTTGGGTGTCATCTGTGGGCGGGAGGGGCGAGAGCACCTGATTAACGAGTTCTTGGATTGCTGTGTTGATGAGGATCTGGCTGGCCCGCATCTGCCTCAGGGGGAGTGCGGCGCCGGGTGCATCGAACCACGACTGGATCAACGCGGATGGCTCAAGGTCGTCCCGTAGCAAGCGCGCGTCGATAGCGGTGTTGAGTCTCCCGCGCTCGCCGCGAATGGCCAATGCGAGATCGGACAATGGACGGGACCGGCTTAAAATGACGCAAAAATCTTCGCGTTCTTCTAAAGACCATGCGTCGCGTTTGATGCCGGTGAGGATACCAGAGCAAAAGATTTCCAGGAGCTTGCGACGACAGCGTTGGGATTCGAGAAATGGCTCGTTGGCGACGGAATCCGCAAGCCGCGCCACGAGCAGCAGGTCCTCGGCTGCGGATTGTGAGTTGCCTGTCGAAATAAAAGCAACCGCACGGATCGCGAGCCAATCAGCCATGGCTTCCAGCACTTGGAGGTGCGGCAGCGTGGGCGGGTCCACTTGAGAGTAGTCGATGGGGAACCTCGCTTCCGCGCGATCGGATGCGGATTGCAGCGGCGAAAAATCGAGGCCCATTTGAGAAAAGCCTGCCAATATCCGATCGCCCGGAAGGAGGTAATCTGTTCCCGGATTTGTTACCCCGGCGGTCGCCATCTGCGAGGCGATGGATTCGAGCGTGGCCCGGTTTGTTCCCTCTGCGGACGCGTCAAGGAGGGTATCAACGCTGATTCCCTGGCCCGGATCGATGACCATCTGGAGAAGGTCTCTGGTATCCGCCCGAGGGGTTGAATTCGTGAGCGGATCAAATAACGAATCCTTAAAAAAGTTGGCGTCCGGCGGAATTTCAGCAGGAATGAGGGACTCAAAATAAACGGGCTCGTCCTGCGAGGCGAGGTTGGCGGCATAGTTCAACCAAGCATTATGGATCCCGATGCCAAAACCATCCGTCTTGACGCCGATGACCGCAATCAGACCGGCGCTCACGACTCCAAATGCGATAACCAGCGCCGGAAGAAAGCCGGATCGGCGTCGTCTTGATCTCCCCAGTCGGCGCCACTGGCTGGCCGCTTGGGGGGGAGTTGGAGTGGGTCTCATCTGCGGGCGATCATCCCGCACTTAGGGAGATCGGGCAAGCGCTTCCGTGTCCGAGTCAAAAAACTTTGCCTTTCCGGACGAGCGGGTTTGACATTGGTGCAGAGAATCTGTGTTATAGGAAGATATGACATGGCTAATCATCGCTGGTGGCGTCTTTGTTGGCAGTGCTCTCCAGACTCCCGAGCTGCCCGATATGTATAATTTCACGCTTGCGGGGGAACGTGTTCTCGCCAGCGAGGTGGTTTGTCGCAATCGCTGGGGCACTCCGATGCTGCCAGACGGCAAAGGCGGTTACAGTCTTGTCGCTCCGATCAACGAAGAATTTATCGCACGGAGTTTAATCATTCCTCCACGGACATCTGGCCCGGTCTTTCGTCCCGGTGACGATGTAGCCGTATCGGTCAGCCAGTAGGCGCGCCCATCGGATTTATGCAGGAATCCGGTGCGCATTGCGTGCCAACTGCGCCGGAATCATCGGCACTGGTCGGTGTCGATACACCGGCCCAGACTTGGGTGAATCCTCTTTTGCCGCTGGAGATTGATGTCGGCTGTCACCGCGGAGCATTTATCGTAGAAATGGCACAACGATTTGCGGACGTGCGGTTTTTGGGGATCGAGCGGCAGCGCCACCGTGTCGAGCGGTGCAGGGCAAAAATTGACCGTCTGTGCCTGCGCAACGCGCAGGTGATGCACGGCGAGGGACTCGGCGGATTTGCTACAAGCATTGAGGATCGATCCGCGGCACGAATTCATGTTTCGTTTCCGGACCCTTGGCCAAAGCGTCGCCACAATGTCCGGCGCATGGTCAACGGGGAGTTTTTATTGCACGCCTACCGGCTCCTGATCCTGGGCGGTGAACTTCGGCTGATGACGGATGATCTGCCGTATTTTGTTGCGATGGAAGAGGCTGTCGTGAAAACCCGAGATCATTGGGAGACGATCCCGTGGGAGGACGGTCGAGAGGTGGCGATGACCGAATTTCAGCGCAAATTCGCAGCAAAGGGGCTGGTTCCGTTCAGGCTGGCGTTGCGCGCGATTGGCTAGCAAGGAGTTCGTTGTAGTGCCCTTCCAATGCGGCAACCGCACGCGATTGCTCAAACTTTTGATGCACTGAATCTGCTGCTGCTGCGCCCAACCGGGCATAAAATGCAGGCGACTCAGCCAGTCGGAAAAGCGAGCCGACCAGCGCCTCCACGTCGCGCTCCGCTGTCAGAAGCCCGTCATGGCCGTCCGTAACCGCCTCGGGAATTCCCCCGTGGAGTGTCGCGACGACGGGGAGTCCGGTGGCCATGGCCTCCAGCATCGCATTGGGCACACCTTCTTGATCAAGCTTGGGGGTCGTTTGGCTCGGGTGGATGAAAATGTGGGCCGCGCGATAGAGTGCTGCTAGATCTTTCTGGGCCTGAAACCCCGCGAAGACGACTGCGTTTTGAATGCCGAGCGCGGCTGCGAGTGATTGCAACTCACCCAGAAGTCGGCCATCTCCGGCGATTGTCAGACGCGCTTTTGGGAACCGGGCCAGGAACTTAGCAAATGTGCGCAACGTCACATCGATTCCCTTTTTTTCGATCAGTCGACACGCCTGAACCAAATGCCATGCGCCATCGGTGGGTGCGGTGCGTGAGAAAAACGGAAAATCATCGAGGGGAATTCCGGTCCGGTTGATGCGGATCTTTTCTCGCGGGCATCCCAGTTCGACCAAGCGGTTCGCGAGCGATTCGCTCCGCGCGAGGACCATTGGCAAAGTTTGCAATAACTCGGTGAGGCTGCGGTTATACTGCGGGTCTGCTTCTCGGAGCATGATGTCCATGCCGTGGAACGAAACGAGCGATGGCCCGGTCCAATTGCGAAGGAATGGCAGCAGATGCACTCCTGTGTGGCCAAAATACACATGGAGCAGGTCCGCATGGCGGCGTCCCAGCGCGGCGCAAAGCTGGTCGTATTCCCCCCGGTAAAAAACTGCTTCCGTACGGCGGATATACTTTTTGTGAAATCGGGCGAGGAAGGTGATTCGAGGCCGCGGCAAAACATCGACGTCGGCAAAAGGAAAGGTGTCTGAATTCTCGTGCGATTTCGTCAGCACAAAGGTCTGGAACTCCTTTAGTCCTGTGACCTGACGGTAGATGTGTCGCATCTCCGGCTTGAGGAAGGTGGTGCAGTAACTGGCGACGACGGGCATGGTTCGGACAGCGATAACACCATTCCGACAGCCCCGGCGACCAGATCAAAATCATGTTATGTATTCAGAGGGCTCATGATGCGGGTCGCATCATCGCCGTCAGAAATTGCATGACAGAGTTGACGCATGGCGCGGAAGAGTCATCTTCTCCGCACTTATATGGCTATGACCGAAGGTGAATTTCGAGGATTGCGTGGATCGGTGAAACGGTTGGTGGATTCGCCACGATTTCAGCATTTCATCCTCGGGGTGATCTGTTTGAATGCTGTCACGTTGGGCTTCGAGACGTCCGCGGCAGTCATGCAATCTCCGGCCGGCGCGATTTTTAAGGCGTTTGATGCTGTTGCGCTGGCGATCTATTGCGTCGAGTTGTCGTTAAAAATGTTTGCCTATCGACTGCGGTTTTTCCGGGAGGGATGGAATTGGTTTGATTTGATCATCGTCGGAATTGCGCTGGTCCCTGCTTCGGGGCCGTTGGCTGTCTTCCGGGCGCTGCGGATTTTGCGGGTGCTGCGGTTGTTTTCGGTGGTGCCGCAGTTGCGCGTGGTCGTGGAGGCCCTGCTGCGAGCCATGCCCGGCATGACGTCTGTGATTGTCGTGATGTCGTTGGTTTTTTACGTGGCCGCAGTGGCTGCGACGAAATTGTTTAGCGCGGGTTTTCCTGAGTGGTTCGGATCATTGTGGAGGTCCGCCTACTCGCTTTTTCAAATCATGACGCTGGAAAGCTGGTCAATGGGTATTGTTCGGCCGGTGATGGCAGTGTATCCGTATGCATGGCTATTTTTTGTTCCATTCATCGTGGTGACAAGTTTTGCGGTATTGAATTTGTTTATCGCGCTGTTGGTAAATAGCATGAACGCGCAGCACGACGCCGAGATCCATAAAGAGGCGGAAGCGACCCGCTCCGCTGCTGAAGATGCTTCCAATCACCTTCTGCGTGAAATTGCTGCAATACGCTCAGAGTTGGCAGAAATCCGGGAGCAATTGCCGAAATAATGAATGGCCGGCCAGAGCCCATGGCGGCTGACAAAACTCCTCCGCGCCTCAAGTCGGGCCAGAGTTGGCGGCTGGCGGATTTGATTGATTACGAGCTGCTGCTCGCGCATCCCGATAGTGCGAATCTCGGAGCGGGGGCCTTGCCGATGGGGGCCTTGCGCGATGACACGGTTAAGACCCGGCGGCAGTGGTTGCGTGTCTGGTTGGATGCGGCGAGGAAGAAGGAATATGGCGAAGAACCATCTCCCGGGGCATTGTGTGCATCCGCTCGGTCGTTTATTACGGTTTGTTGTGTGCTCGCAGGTGCTGCGCTTGGGCTGGTCGTGCTCGGCGGCTTGCTTGCTGGATTTGGCGGAGAAATGCCCGGAGGCGCTCCGAGGCCAGTCAATGTCCTATGGGTCTTCATGGTCGGGCTGCTGCCGCAGTTGGTGCTTCTTGCGATTGCGTTGTGTACGGTGGTGGCTGCCGTTGTTCGTCCAAGCTACTCCCCGCCGCTATTTCTGCGGTTCCTGGCTTCAGGGATTCTTGTTCCGCTCTTGGGGCGGGTTGCTGCGGCATTGGTTCGCCAATCGGGACATGCTGGAAAATCCGAGGTTGCCAGGCTGCGTGCTGCAGCTGGATTGATGCTCGGCCGGGGGCGATTGCATGGTGGGGCATTGGCGTGGCCGCTTCTTATCTGGCTGCAATGGGCGGCACTGGCTTACAGCGCCGCGATGGCTCTCGGGATGTTCGCGGTGATTTTGTTTCACGAGCAGCCTGCTGGCTGGGGCACTTCGTTCCCGGGTATTGTCACTGGCGAACGTGTCGCTGAGGTAGTCCGTAATGTCGCATTTCCCTGGAGGGAAATTTGGGGTGCTGGAATCGGATATCCCGACCCGCAGCAGGTCTTCGGCACCCGTATCCAAAGTGGGATGCTAACGATCGACGCGAACGATGGTGACCGGTATGCGTGGTGGCCGTTCCTGTTATTGTCGCTCGTGAGCTACGTGCTGCTGCCCCGGATCGGATTGCTGGCGCTGGCGCTCTATGGTCAGCGGTCGTCCTTGAGACGCGAAGGTTTTCAGGATGTGCGAAGTGACCGGCTTTTTCGGAGTTTGGTTCGGCGGGATCTGGGGCTGGATGCGGGCTCTGCTCCGGCTGGTTCTTTGCCGATCACGCCTGTCGCACCTGGTCGGTTAATTTCGCCTGAGCGAGATCGTGGGATGGCAAGGCATGCGGCGTTGGCAGTGCTCGACGAGGAATTGGATTCTGCGGAGACGCGACGTGTGCTGGCCGCACGGGTAGATGACGTGCTCGGGTGGGAAATTACCGACTATTTTCCAGCTTATCGCGCCAGTGAGCAGAGTCGATTTATCGAGGCTTTGCAGGAGCATAAGGCGGAGAGCAAGGTGCCGAGAGTCCTGATAATTAAGCGTGATATCGCGCCCACCGTGGCAAGTCTTCGTGGTTTTGTTCGGCGTGTGCTCGACGTGCTTGGGCCGGATGGGCACTTGGTCTTCGCCATCGGGGGCAGGGTGGATTTATGCCGTGACCTGCCCGACGCAGATCTCCTGGGCGTGTGGCAGGAGATGGCGGATCAACTCAAAATGCTGTCGCCCAACATCGACGTGATCCGGATTACGAACCCGGTGGCTCAGCAATGAATGCTCCAAATGCCGTGCCTGCTTTTGCCGTCGTAGGTGAACCGAATGAGGGCAAGACGACACTCATTGCGACGCTCGCCGAAGCCGACTGGGCAGAGGTCGATAAGCGTGCAGGAACCACTCAGAAGCGAACGTCCTACACAGCCACGCTCGACGGGATCCCGATTCTCCAATTCATCGATACTCCCGGATTTGAAAACACCGCGACGCTTCGGGAGTGGTTTGATGCGAACAAAGACCAGCGCGTTGATCTGGCAACTGCCTTCGTGGATGCACACCGCGAGGTGCCGTCGCTCCGCGCAGAATGTGAAATCCTCGCGGCTTTGCAAAATTCAGCAGTAATTTACGTCATCGATGGCAGCCGCCCCGTCCGGCGTGAGGACGTCGATCAAATGGAGATCCTGCGACTGTGTAGTGCGAATAGGATCGCGGTCCTGAATTGCAAGACCAGTGATACGCGCTGTCTCCCGGAGTGGCGGCAACTGCTCGGAAGATCCTTCACATGGAAGGAATTTGACGCACACCACGTGAATTTTGAAGACCGCATCGACCTCCTCAAATCCATTGCGGTGGTCATGCCCGCTTGGCAAGCCGAGATGGAGCAGGTCGTCGCTCGCTACCAGGAAGCTTGGGAAGGTCGGATGATCGATTGCCGAGATCGGCTTATGGAATTGATCGAGGATACCGTGAATCTGCGGGTTTCGGTGCCAATCAAGCGGTCGGGCGATGTGTCCCGCGCCGGAAAGATCGCCCAAGCTGATTTTGAGATCAAAATCCGCGAGTGTGAGCAGCGGTTTCGTAAACATATTCGCCGCCTTTTCCGGCACAACCGAACCGATTGGACGCTCCCGACGGGAGACCTGCTCGACGAGGATCTTTTCTCCGAGCGTGTATGGAAACTTTTTGGCTTGAGTCGCAGGCAGATGGTGATCGCGGGGGCCGCTATGGGCGCGGTGATTGGCGGCGGGATTGACATCATGGTCGGCGGGCTAAGCCTGCTTGCGGGAAGCCTATTTGGCGCTGCAGTCGGTGCTGTGGGTGCGTGGCTGGTCGCAGAGAAAGCGGTCGAAATCGAATTACCTCGATGGGGGCCACTGCGCGCATTTCCGGGATCGCAAAAGCTAGCCCAGGCCGAAGAATGTGTGGTGGCACGGTTGCTTCCAAAATCCAATCTCGTATGGATATTGCTTGACCGCGCGCTTGCTTACACTGCCTGCGCCGCGACGTGGTCCCACGGGCGGAGGGAGGAAAAGCCTCAGGATGTTGGCGCAGACGACCAACGCCTCGGTGTGAGTTCCAGATGGTCAGCCCATGAAAAGCTCCCGCTCATTCAATGGATCGGTTTTTTATATTCCGGCAAAACCTCGGATCAGCGGTGTCGGAAGGCCCAGCTTGCAACGGAGGATTTTCTGCTCGGACAAATTCGTGCAGTCGGAGCCGGGCCGGTATTGACGCCGTCATCCCAATTGTCGATCCCCATAGAAGCACCATCCCATACACCGCGATGATTATTCAGCCTGATACATTTGTTGATTTACCCACCTCTGGCGGACCCATGCGGGCGCACCTCTTCATCCCTTCCGGTGTTTCGCGGTATCCAGCGGTGATTTTTTACTCGGAAATCTTTCAAGCCACCGGTCCGATCCGGCGAATGGCCGCTGCGCTCGCAGGAAATGGGTATCTTGTGGCCGTGCCGGAAGTCTATCACGAGTTCGAACCGGCGGGGACAGTCCTCAAGTACGATCCCATCGGCTCGGATCGTGGGAATACGCTTAAATTCACTAAGTCCATCGCCGCCTATGATGAGGATGCAGCAGTGCTGACAGCATTCCTGAAGGGGCACCGGCAGGCAAATGGCCGTGTGGGCAGTTATGGAGTGTGTCTGGGCGGGCATCTCGCTGTTCGCGCGGGGTTCCAGTGCGGTGTTGATGCGGTGGCAGCTTTTTATCCCACCGACATCCACTCTGGCTCGCTGGGTGCGGGAAAATGTGACGATACGCTGGCTCGATTGGGCGACGCGATGGCACCGTTTCTTTTTGTTTTTGGACGACAGGACCCTCATGTTCCGCTTGAGGGGCGTCGTAAAATCTCGCAGCATCTGGAGGATGTCGGCGCGGATTTTGAATGGCATGAATTTAATGCCGCCCATGCCTTTTTGCGTGATGAAGGGCTTCGTTATGACGCAGCACTTGCTCGAGTGTGTCTGGATTTATTGCTCAGATTTTTCGGTGAGAAGCTTGCTGCGGCTTAATGGAAGCGTTCACTATCTGCACCAACTGAACGCAACGCGTCGTAACTTTTTTTATCTATGCGCACAGTTATTCATTGGTTCAGGCGGGATCTGCGGATCTCCGATAATTCCGCGCTTAATGCAGCGGTCGGCGATGCGCAGGTGGTGGTGCCACTTTATGTCCTATCGAAATGGTCGGGCGGACACCGATGGACGGGGCCGAACCGGCAGGCATTTCTTTGTGGATGCCTGCAGTCGCTGGATGCGAATCTTCGCGCCGTCGGCAGTCGGCTCATCATTCGTCGTGGCGACGCGGTAACTGAGATCTTGGCGATGGCGCTCGAGGCGGGCGCCAGCGCGATTTTCATAAATCGTGATCCGGATCCGTTCGGTCGGGAGGTCGAGCGCAGGTTGGAAGTCGAGGCCGGGAAAATTGGCATTGATGTACGGTTGTTTAAGGACACCTGCGTTCATGAACGCGACGAGGTCCTTACGGGAGCGGGCGATCCCTATCGGGTTTTTTCTCCTTACGCTCGGGCGTGGATGAAACAAGAAAAGCTGCTGCCGGGCGCGAGGGTGAGGGCATTGATTCCGCCGTCGCCTACCCTTGCGAGCGAACCTCTACCGGATTTATCGACATGGGGGTTATCCGAAGCAGGTGGTGATCTGGTGCCCGCCGGCGAGCGCGCCGCGCGCGAGCGACTCGACACGTTCTTGAAGGGAGCGATATCGGTCTATCGGGATGCACGAAATACTCCGTCCGGCGAGACGACCTCCCGGCTTTCGCAGGATCTGCGGTTTGGGCTGATTTCCATTCGCACGGTTCTTCAAAAATGTGAATCGATTGCGGCCGACGCAGGTCCGGAGGCGCGTGATAGCGCGAGCACCTTTGTTTCTGAGCTCATCTGGCGAGAGTTTTACATGCAGATCCTATGGCACTTTCCTGCGGTGATTGAGCACGAATTTAACCCGAAATACCGCGGGATGCCGTGGCCTGGATCGGATGCTGTATTCGATCGTTGGACTCGGGGTGAAACGGGTTTTCCCGTCGTTGATGCTGCGATGCGTCAACTTGCGCAGACGGGATTTATGCATAACCGCGCGCGCATGATCACCGCTATGTTTCTCACCAAGGACCTGCATGTGGACTGGCGGCGGGGGGAACAATGGTTCATGCAGATGCTCGCAGACGGCGAAATCGCCAGCAATAATGGCGGATGGCAGTGGAGCGCTGGCACAGGTGCCGACGCAGCGCCTTATTTTCGAATTCAAAACCCTTGGACCCAATCAGCCCGCTACGATCCGGACGGCAAATATATCAAGACGTGGCTGCCAGAGTTGAATCAAGTTTCCGCAAAACGGCTCCACTCAGTACCAGAAGACGGACGTCCCTTGGCATCGGGGTATCCAGTACCGATGGTCGATCATTCGGTCGAACGCGATAAGACGCTGGACCGCTTCAAGCGGCATCTGGCTGCGGCTTCGTGAGCGTCATAATTACAAGCGCCCAAAAAGCCTGAGCGAAAGCATAGACGGGGATTTGTAGCCCGGGAGGCAGCGAGTAGATCACGCAGACAGCCGGAGTCCATACCGCCCAACTAGGGAGAAACACGGGAAGCACCCTCAGTCGGTAAAAGTCCGCAGTAAACATCTTCGGCAACGCAGCGGGTTGGAACCCCGTGTGCCTCCAACTGTAAGCAATGGTAGTCACCGGAACCGCGATCAATGGAGTGAATACCAGCATGTCGACAAGAACCTTGAGCATCACCGTCTGAAGCGTCGCATCGTTGCCAAACCAGACTCCTTGGAGCCGGTAAAATGCATCCACGATCACGCCCATCGCAGACCAAACAATCATACCGAATACCAGATTTATGCCATTTTCCCCCCGCACGACACCCCGCTGGAACGATATAACTCGGAGGACCTCAGGTAACACCCCGCCCGCCACAGCCCCCGCAAGCAATGCATACCAGTAGCCAACCTCAGTTTTTAGAGACGCCAATTGGTCGAGAAGACGGCGCGCCTCAGGAGAAACGACATAGGCCGCTAAGAGTGAGAGCATCATCGCTTGCAGGGCCAGCCCTGGAATTAGATTTGCTCGCGCGGCCGCCAACCCAGCTGAAAAGTATCGTTTCATCAAAAAATTGGAAAAAAATCAGAAATCTTTGAACACGGAAGCGGCATCCATGTCGAACCTTAATGTCGTTAAGTAAATAGATATCAAAAACCGCTACCACCATCCCAACCGGAAAATACCATGGCTATAGAAGACACTGACACAGGATTTCAGCTGTATCTGCGAGAGATCGCAAAGTTCCCGCTATTAACAATAGAGCAGGAAGTCAAGCTGGCGAAGAGAATTAAAAAAGGCGATGCCGAGGCCCGCTCCGAAATGGTGCGGTGCAACTTGCGGTTGGTCGTAAAAATCGCGCGCGACTACCAAGGGCTCGGTTTGCCCCTACTTGACCTGATTTCTGAAGGGAACATCGGCCTGATGAAAGCGGTGGAGCGGTTTGATCCTGCGAAGGGTGGAAAACTGAGCACTTACGCCGCATGGTGGATTAAGCAATCGATCAAGCGCGCGTTGGCAAATCAGAGCAAGACGATTCGCCTGCCCGTGCATCTGGTCGATAAAATTTCTAAGATCCGCCGGGTCGCCGCGCAGATGAGCGAAGAACTGGGACGCGACCCCAGCGATGAGGAATTGGCTGAGGAGATCGGTATTTCTGCTGTGAAAGTGGGACAACTCAAAACAGCAGCGATTCGACCCGCTTCGCTAGACGCCCCAATCGGCGACGACGACTCGACGGAATTCGGCGAAATTGTCGGTGATGCAGAGGCCATGGATCCCTTCGAGATGCTCCGCGACAAAGATCTGCATGATGAAGTCGGCGATTTGCTGGAGATCCTCGACGACCGCGAGCGCCACATCATCAACTCACGCTTCGGACTTGAGGGCGAAAAACCTGAGACGCTCGAGGAGGTGGGCGTGAAATTCGGGGTAACTCGTGAGCGGATCCGCCAACTTCAGAACATCGCGCTCGTGAAGATGCGGAAGGCATTGAGCAAAAAAGAACGCTCTAAGGTGGACTCGGCCCTGGTTTAGTGGTAAAAGGTTTTCAGTCAGGAAGCTGACAGAGAATTTCCCCACCCGAAATGCGGGCGTGGTTCCTTCGGGATCCACGCCTGCTTTTTTTGTGCTTTTGAAATCGAGCGGATCAGATTGGCTTCAGGTAGTTAGCCAAACAGCCCCCGTTTTGCTTTTGGTGGCGGGGTGCGCTCCAGCAGGCCAATTCGGTTCCGGTCCCGTGCATGCGCGACAGCGGTGTCTTTGCTGATCTGACCGCTGAGAAAGAGGTCGCTGAGCGAGTCGTCGATGGTATGCATTCCGTCCCGCGCACCAATCTCGATAAGTCCAATCAACTGCTCAAACCGCCGATCCCGGATACAGGCCCGGACCGGGGTGTTCGCCACGAGGATCTCGCTTGCAAGCGCACGCCCTGTGCCGCTCTCGGTCGGAAGAAGGCGCTGCGATATGACCATTTCCAGTGCATTTGCGAGTTGTGCTAGGACTTGGGACTGCTGATCGCCGGGAAACGCGTCCACGATCCGGTCAATCGCTTTTGGGGCATCAATCGTGTGTAGCGTGGCGAATACAAGATGACCGGTTTCGGCAGCGGTGATGGCGGTTCGAATGGTCTCAAGATCTCGCATTTCGCCGATCAAGATGACGTCCGGGTCCTGTCGAAGCACGTGCCGCAGGGCTTCGGGAAAGGAATGTGTATCCGTGCCGACTTCGCGTTGTTTGATGATGCTGCCGGCGCTGCGAAAAATATATTCCACGGGGTCCTCCACCGTGATGATCATGGCAGTCCGTTCCTGGCAGATGGTATTCACAAGCGCTGCCATCGTTGTGCTCTTGCCCGAACCAGTGACGCCGGTTACCAGGACCAGACCACCTTTTAGTTCAGTTGCACGCCGGATGCTTGGCCGATGCCCCAGTGTTGAAAGTTCGGGAATTGTCTCGGGAATGTGCCGGAATGCAGCTTCCACTGCCCCCCGGCTGAAATGCGCATTGCCTCGAAAACGTCCGACACCTTGAATTTGCACGGCAAAATCGAGTTCCCAGTCCTGCTCCAGTCGCGCGCGCTGCTGGTCCGTGAGCAAGCCAAGCACCAGCGTCCTAGTATCATCGGCGCTGAGCACATCTTCGCCGACAGGACGCAGGGTGCCATCGAGCCGGAGCGCTGGTGGCACACCGGTCGCAATGTGGAGATCGGACGCGCCCAACTCAACGGCGTAACGGAGCAAATCAGATAGATTGGGGAGGGGCATAATCGCGGTTTAGAATGTCCGGTTGGTGATTCCTTTAAGTTGCAGGGAAAGATCAGATCGTGCGTCGGATGCTGCAAGCGCTTCTTCTTCAGAAATCCGTCCTTTGCGGCAGAGAGCGAGAAGTGACATATTTTGAGATCGTGCCGATTCCCCTGAGGATCGCTCGATAAGTTGCTTGAGGTCATCCAGTCGGCTTTGCTCGATCATCGGTCGCACTGCTCCGGCATTGGTCACGTATTCAACTGATGGCACCCGGTCCCCCGCTAGCCCTGGGATGAGTCGTTGCGCAAGCACACCCACCAGATTGGCGGCCAAGACCCTCGCCAGCATGGGACGCAAATCGCCGGGAATCAGCTGGGTGATACGCTCGATGGCATCGGTGGTTCGGTTGCCATGCACCGACGCCAGAACCAAATGTCCCGTCTCGGTCGCTTGCAGTGCGGTGACGGCTGATTCGGAATCCCTGATTTCGCCGATGAATATCACATCCGGCGATTGTCGCAGCGCTTGGTGTAGAGCCTGCGGGAAGGATGGAGTATCAATTCCCACTTCCCGCTGGGTGATGATCGATTGGTGATGTTCGAAAATGAATTCCACGGGGTCCTCGACCGTGATGATGTGGCGAGGGCTGGATTGTGCCATATCGGCGATGCAGGCGGCAAGGGTGGTGGATTTTCCGGAATTCGTGGGACCAGTGACCAGCACGAGTCCAGATTTGTGTGAGAGCCAGTCCAAAAGAATTGCAACGGGCAACCCGAGGCTGTGCAACGAGGGGATATCCCTGCGAACCACGCGCAACACTGCTGCGCGGGTGCCAAGTTGATGGAACAAGCTGGCGCGAAACCGTTGCCCATCTTCAAGAACGACCGCTGCGTCTGCATCACGCACGGAGGTATCTTGCCCCGCCGCCTTCCAAATTTCTAGCAGGAGTGCTTCCGTGACCGGCGTCGTGTCCGGGATGGCATGGATCGTCCCGCTGACACGCATGGAGGGGTGTTCTCCGAGGTGAAAGATGATATCTGAGGCGCCATTTTGGATCGCTGTGTAGCAAAGAGGGGGTAAATTCATCCGGCTCACATTCGATACTATAGTAGATTCCATCTGGAAACGTTCATTTTTTGATTGTTCTACGCAGGGCAAGCGACGATGGACCCGTGAGATTGATGACTATTCGGAAAACTTGAACTTGGTCCGCTGTGGCGGCGATTATCCTGCTTGGCTTGGGTCTCCGGATTTCCTGGATGAACAAGACGGCGCTTTGGTGTTATGAAGCAGAGTCGAGCATCAACGCCCTCACGATTATCGGCACGGGTATTCCTGGGTGGAAATATGTTGGGTTTCCCATCGTTAAGAACACGCTTACCAAGACGTGGGACGAGAATCCGGAATATGAGTTTCGCGACAGCACTTACTCCGATCGTGGTGTGGTGGTGTATCACGGATGCCTGCCACTTTATACCATTGCGGCATCCTAATGCTTGTTTGGGTTGCGCCCGGATGAGGCTGCGGATCCTCCGAGGGTGCTGCATGGGACGGATCAGATTGACATCAGAACTCTCGCCCCGAGAGTGCCTGCACTGGTTTTTTCCGTAGCCGTGATGCTGGTGATTTTCTTTCTGGCTAAATCGCTCGGCGGCCAGCCAGCCGGGTTTGCTGCGCTGACTCCTGCAAAACACATCGATAAAGCAGGGATTTGCGCTGCGTGGTGGATCATGAGAAACGTTATAATCTAAGATGCTTACGGATATTCTCTGCGAAAGATTCCGGATCGGATGCAGAAAGAAAATCACTCTCGAGCTGAAGTAGCCCCTGCTGGTGAACTCCGGCTTTGAGAAATTTCTGATCGACCTCGAGGTTGGGGAAAAACCGTGATGCGAGCATCCAGTGGGACCGCTCCACGGTGCTTCCCGGTTCGTTTAAGAATTCCTCCCAAAGCGATTCGTGCCCCCTCAGGACCACCGGATAAAAAAGGTTTGTGACGATATCCTGCAGCCGCTGACCACCGATCAATGCCTGAGGTGTTTTGAGCGGAGCGGCATTGAGGTTAAAGTGAAACGACCAGAACGGATGCTCCAAGGCTGTCAGGGCATCGACGAATTGCTTTCGGTCGCCGGTGTGCAGGGCTGAGGATATCGATTTCCAGTGTCGTGCAATTTCGACCAAAGCCGCTGTGCGCCGGTGCGGATGATTGGCCGGGCGGATTCCGCCGAGGGTCCATAGATCCGGGCTGATCACCAAGCGGTCATTGGCAGTGCGAAGCGGCCACCATTTTTCCCATAGCCCGCGGAGGTAGTCACGGACAGCGACGGGAACGAGGGATGGCTCGGGTCCGTCGAGAAATCCGGCAAGTCCGAAGAGAAGTGCCTCCCCACCGGGGGAGGCGGCAAGTCCAGGACCACATCGCTCGGCAAGCAGCAGAAACGGGAGTTTGTTGCGCTTGTATCCCAGGGTCACCGCAAACGCCCGATACCATGCAAGGTCGTCTCCGCCGGCCTCAGCGGCCCGGGTAAGCGCGAGCGATTTCCGATGCAGACGGTAGCGTGCTGCCGCGCGGAGGAGGATCACCGCTTGGTCTTGGGTCTGGCAGAGTTGCAGCGGATCTGTTGGGGAGTTATGGACGGGTGTGTTTTGACCTCCAGGTAGGATTACCTGATGCACAAGGCGATGCTCACGCGTACGGGTAAAAAACCGGCTGGTTGGCTGCCGTGAAAATACATGCAGAATGGTCCGGTCGAAGGCCGGGTTATCGACGTGCCCATGCCGCTCCCAATCCCGGACATCCGTGTCGATTTCCACATCGCCGCGGAGGATCGTGCCGTCTCCAAGTTGTAGCGTGGCTCCGGTAAAGTCGGGGCCGGGTTCGCGGTTCCATTCGCCGAAATCGACGATGCGAAGTGGGATGGCATCGAGTGTCGTCCAGTGGGTGCCAAACTCTCCCGCGTACCATCGGGTTTGGACTTCAATCTCGGGGGTTTTTCGAGCGGACCTAGGATCCTCGCAAATCCGTTGAGTCGCGGCGAGGCTGGAGTACCATTCTGAGGGAATTGTTTTCATCGCGGCGGGGACAGCGGGGTTGGCGGAGGCGGTGGGGGTTGGAGCTTGAGGAGTATAGCATCCAGAATACTCCGTTGTGCAGGATCCCGGAAATCTCCCAATGCGTCGGCGAGTAAACGAATCGCCCCTTGCGGATCGCCCTTCCTCCGGAGCACGGCGAGTTTTTGCCAAATCAGGCGAAACCGCACCGATTCGCGGGTCTCGATGGCCAGTGCCGTGTCCAGCGAGGCGAGTGCTGCAGTGGCATCACCGGACGCCATTTGCGCATCGGCGAGGCCTTCCAGGAACATGGAGTTCCCGCTGGACCGGGCAAGTATTCGTAGCGCCGGGGCTGCGGCTACCACGTTGCCTTGGGACGCCAGGACCGCTGTCCGATAGTCGACGAAGGCCTTTGCGCCGGGCGCGGTCGGGGGAGAAGTTGCTGTCCAAGCCATATACGGCCGATAGAGCGGGTCGCCCAACACGATGTTCATCCATGAAAGAGCCATGTTACCCATGTATGCCGCCTCGCCAACCGTGAATCCCGCCATCAAGCGATCCTGAAATACATCCAGATTCGTGGTTAGCGAGAGGTAAGGTTCGTAGACGTTCCCGAGTGTGACGGCCGCACCGCGGAGGACGAGCGGGCTGGCCCAGCCCGAGGTTGAACTGCGCAGCGTGACCGCACTGAAGGAATGGATGTGTGCGGCCACAGCGCCTGTCTGAAACCGGAATGCCGTATCTGCAAAGGGACCCGTCGCATTAGCCGCATACCAGCCGTAGTAAACGGCGGTGGCGGGCATGGGAAAGCCCCTGGGAATGAGCTCCTCAAAATCATCGAAGAGCACGGGGACTCCCTGTTTTCGGAGAAATTCAGCGCCCTGTTGCAGCCATTTATCGCCCTCCTGATAGGGGCCGGATTTTATTCCTCGGGCGTCGATTACAGCCCATCCCCAGAGGCCTTGTTTCTCCGTCGCGATCGCGGCATCGATCATCGACCGCACGACGTCGGCATTCGGGCCGTCCAAACGCCCGACCAGCAGGGGGCTTGCGGAAGGTGGCACATCGAAAATGGATGAGAACCGCCTGAAGTAAGGATTTGGCACGATCCCGGGATATTCATTACGGAGGTCAAATAAGGCCGCCAATTCGGAGTCCACGGACGATTCGTTGCTTTTGAAAAACTGTTGGATGGAGTGATCGGCAGGGACCTCATGTATGGCGCTCGATTCAGGAAGCAGCGCGTCTGCGCGGACTTTGAGTGGGATTCCCCGCATGATGACGAGGTATCGCATTTTTGTGGCAACGACGGTGTCGCCCTGAGTCATGGTTTTTTGAATCGCCCACCACTCGTTGGCTCGAAACGCAGCCTCAACGGGTTTTTGGATGGTCGTGATATATTCGTTGCGGGAGATCTCCTCTTCCGTGCTGCAAACCAACCCGAGCACCTGGCGAAACGGGATGCCACGCTGCTCGGCGTAATATTTTGCGAGATCGCGGGATTCCGGAATCACACGGTTGTACAGCACCACGGTAAACTCGCTCAAGTCGCGGAGTTGCGCCCGTGCCATGCCGGCGCAGAATGTGAGCGTTAGTGCGAGAGCAATCAGTTTGATCATAATGCGAGCCGCAATCCGTCGTAGGCCAGTCGGACGTCATCCGGCAGTTTTGCTTCGGTGCCCACATGGCCGAGGTCGTGCGACAGGTGCGTGAGGAAAGTGCGCTTCGTTGCAATGCGTTTGGCAATCACGACCGCTTCATCCACGGTCAAATGGGTGGGATGCGGACGCCAGCGCAGCGTGTCTAAAACTAAAACCTCCGCGCCGGTGGCGGCCTCCGCAGCGGTCTCAGGCACCGCGCTGCAATCGGTGAAATACGCGAGGCGCTTACGTCCCTGCCACGAAAAAACAAACCCGCTGGTATCAAAGCGCCCGTGGGGGAGCGCAACCGGGGTGATCTGGATGTCGCCGATTTCAAAGGGGCCATGGAAGATGTGAGGCACGGCATTGAGGTAGTTGGGTACTTGCGAATGGCCTCCAAAGGCAAATCCAAATCGCTCCTGTAAATTTTCCATTACTTCACGCGAAGCATAGACAGGCAGACTCCCCCCATTGACTTCGCAAAATATGCGCAAATCATCAAACCCCGACGTGTGGTCCGTGTGCGAGTGAGTAAAAATCACCGCGTCAGCCCGGGTGAGGCCTTCCCGCAGGCATTGGGTGCGGAAGTCGGGGGGAGTGTCGACTACGAGGGATGTCGTTGGTGTCTGGATGAAAATGGACGTTCGCAATCGCTTGTCTCGAAGATCAACAGAACGGCAAACATCGCAGCTACATCCAATCATCGGCACGCCGTGGGAAGTGCCAGTACCGAGAAACGTAACATCAAAGTGCGGGCTGGCTTTCATTTTCAGAGCGAAGGTGTCATACTCTAAACCGATTCTGCAATGCTCGCTTCACTTCGCATCCGAAATTTCGCTCTCGTCGAGTCCCTCTTTTGGGAAATCCCGGCTGGCTTCACTGCTATCACAGGTGAAACTGGTGCGGGTAAATCCATCCTGATCGGCGGATTGAAGCTCTTGCTTGGCGAACGCGCGGACAAGACAGCGATCCGAACCGGCGCCACGGAGTGTGCGGTCGAGGCGGTGCTCCTGCTTCCAAAAAACTCACCCGTCCCGGAAATGCTTGATTTGGCGGGTGCTGAGCCCTGCGAGGACGGACAACTCATCGTGAAGCGCACGATATCAGCCACCGGGACAGGACGGCAGTTTGTAAATGGATCGCCTTGCACCTTGGCATTGCTCCGGCAAATTGGCGATGCACTCGTCGATCTTCATGGGCCTCACGACCACCAGAGCTTATTCTCCCGTGCAGCGCAGATGCAGCTGCTTGATGCTTTCGCCGGCGCCCGCGATGCCTGTGCGGCCTTCCGTGACGCGCGTCAGCGGTGGTTGCTCCTTACCGCAGAGAAGGCAGACTGCGACACAGATCGGCAGGCAGTCCAGCGCGAGATCGATTTGCTCACGCATCAAATTCAGGAAATCGAAAATGCAGATCCCCGCCCGGAAGATGAGACGGAGCTTCCGGCGCGTCATCTTGCGGCCACCCACGCTCGCCGACTGCGGGAGTTGGCGGCGGTCGTGGAGCACGGATTGACTGCTGGCGAAGTCTCGGTGGATTCCGTGTTTACTGATGTAGGGCGGCAATTGCGCGAGATGTCGCGTCTGGATCCTGCCACGGACGGATTTGCTGCCCGTGCGGCGGCACTGTTGGATGAATGCCGCGAATTGGCAGGAGACGTGACACACTACGCCGACAAAATCGACGAGGATCCAGCCACGCTCGCGGAGATCGAATCGCGACTGGACACGCTGGAATCGCTCAAGCGCAAATACGGCTCCTCGGTATCTGAAGTATTGACGTTTCAGCATGCCGCATCCGAACGCCTGAGCGCCCTACAGAGCCGGGAATCGCGCCGCGAAGGCTTGGACGAGGAAATTGCTGAAGGCCAAGCTCAGATGATGCAACTGGGCGCAAACCTATCGGCTCACCGGAAAAAAGCGGCACCCAAACTGGCCACCGCGGTGCGAAAGCATCTCAGCGATTTGGGATTTCTCAAAGCGGGATTCGAAATCCAGCTCGACCCGGTGGAATCACCCGCACCCGATGGCCTCGAATCGGTGGACTTTGTCTTTTCCCCCAACCCGGGTGAGCCGCCGCAGCCACTCCGGTCCATCGCATCCAGCGGAGAAATCTCGCGCGTCATGCTTGCGCTCAAAACATCGCTTGCCGCGCAGGATGAAGTGCCGGTGCTGGTTTTTGACGAAATCGATGCCAATGTGGGCGGCGAAATTGCCTGCGCCGTCGCTGCAAAAATGTGCGAGATTGGCACCCTCCGCCAAGTCCTGTGTATCACGCACCTTCCTCAAGTGGCGTCCGCCGCGACCACCCATTTTGTGGTTAGTAAATCCGTGATCGACGGACGAACGATCTCTACCTTGGACGTCATGGATGCCGCTTCGCGCACCAGCGAACTCGCCCGCATGCTCGGTGATCGCAAAGGAACAGCCGCACTGGCACACGCCCGCGAACTCCTCACGAAATAAAATTACCCATGTCCAAAACGACACTCATCATTGGCGCCGGCCTCAGCGGTCTGGTTGCCGCTAACGTCCTCCGCAAGGCAGGCGCTGCCTTCACCCTGATCGAATCCTCCGACGCGGTTGGCGGGCGGGTCCGCTCGGACATCATCGATGGCTTCACGCTGGATCGTGGGTTTCAGGTGCTGCTCGATTCGTATCCCAGCGTGAAACAATTTCTCGATCTGCCCGCGCTTGCTCCCCGTTATTTCGACTCGGGTGCTTTGTTGGCTGACAAGGGGGATTTTTTTCGACTGCTGCATCCGCTGCGTCACCCGGACTGGTTTGCATCAACCGCGCTGACGCCCGCATTTTCCTGGGCGGACAAATTCGCATTACTATCATTGGTGCTGGGATGTATCGCGCATTCGGACGCGTCAATTCTGGGAAGGGTGAATGCCAGCGATGAAACCACCAAAGCCCTACTCAAGCGGACGGGTATCAGCGAGGCAATGATCGAGCGATTTATCCGCCCGTTTTTTGGCGGGGTATTTCTCGATGATTCGCTAGAAACCAACGCAGCGTTGTTTCGTTATTATTTAAAGAAATTCGCTTTCGGGCGGGTCCTGATTCCCTCAGGTGGGATGGGAGCAATATCCAGTCAGTTGGCTGCCCGCCTCCCGAGTGAATCCCTGCGGCTCAATGTCCGCATCGACCATCTGGAAATTGCCGGTTCACGCGTAGTCGCCGCCGTCGCAGCATCTGGCGAGCGGATTGAGGCGGGTGAATTTGTCCTTGCGACGGATGAAATTTCGAGCTGCCAATTGCTGGGACATCCCGCTGCCGCGCGGCCCGCGCTGGGTGTGACCACGATCTACCTGAAATCCCGACAGTCGATGTATACCGGCGGGCTGCTGGTTCTCCCATCGACAAATCCCTCCCGCCTGACCACCCATCTCGTGCAGATTTCGAATATCG
>JBDNGG010000252.1:0-1186 GCA_041689405.1 Terrimicrobiaceae bacterium
ACCATCGCGATCAAACCCACGGTCCGCGACGTGGGAGCACTCGTGGGACGTCTCCAGAAAGATGTCGCCGAAACAATCACGCTGCCTGAAGGCTACTTCGTGACCTACGAAGGGGAGTTTCAGGCACAGCGGGATGCGACACAGCGCATCGCCATCATGAGTGCGGCCGTCTTTCTCATCATCGTCTTCCTGCTCACCGGTTATTTCCAAAGCTTTTCGCTCGCTTTGCAGGTGCTGCTCAATATCCCGCTTGCGCTTGTTGGTGGCCTCGTTCTCACATGGCTTCTGGTTGATAACATCAGCGTCGCAACACTGGTCGGCTTCATCGCCGTAGGAGGTATCGCCGCCCGCAATGGCATTATGATGATCTCCCATTACTTGCACCTGATGAGGCATGAGGGCGAGGGATTCACTCGTAAAATGGTGGAGCGCGGCACGCTTGAAAGAATGGTGCCCGTGCTGATGACTGCGCTTGCTGCCGGGATTGCTCTCATTCCGTTCGTGCTTGCAGGGGATCAGCCGGGCAAAGAGATCCTGCATCCCGTGGCGGTTGTCATTGTGGGTGGACTCATATCGTCAACCCTCCTCGACTTCCTCGTGACACCGCTCGTATTTTTCACATTCGCAAAAAATGCCGCTCTCCGCGCGCTTGACCGTAATGCTGCAGCCGCTCAGTAACTCACCATCAACCCAATAGAAACCATGAAAACCAAACACATCCTCACAATTCTCACAACATCCCTGCTTGTCCTATCCGCACATGCGGGACCAGGTCATGCCCATGGTCCAAAACGCGAAGCCGGACCTAATGGCGGACGAGTTATTCTCAACGTCGATCCACACGCGGAGTTTTTCGTCACTGCGGACCGCAAGGTGCAGATCACGTTCCTTGACGACGCAAACCAGCCGCTGGCGCCGGGAGAGCAAGTGGTTGCCGTCACGACCGGGCAACGCAGTGCTCCGACGAAGCTGACATTTGTGAAGCAGGGAGGTGCATTACTCTCCGAGCAAACTCTGCCGGAGGGCACCAGTTGGCCTGCGGTGGTTCAAATTAAAGCGACACCAGATGCGAAAGCAGTCGTCGATAAGTTCACGCTCAATCTTGCGGTGTGTCCGGGGTGCAAACTGGCGGAATACGCCTGCATCTGCGACCATACTCACTAAGCGGACTCGCATTCCACCTCAT
>JBDNGG010000253.1:0-4447 GCA_041689405.1 Terrimicrobiaceae bacterium
CCACGAATTTTCCGTGTGTTGAACCCTTGATTTGACCTCACCCGTAGGGTGAATCGCAACGACCTCGCTCAGCGTTTCCATATCGCTCGTTATAGGTCGCTTACAATCCCTCTGCTATATTTTCATTTTCCTTTTTAGGATAATACCCTCCAGCGACCAGGATCCCAGGGAGCGCAAGAAGAACACCGATGTTTGATTGTATAAGAGTGAACACCTCGGTTTATAACGATCGTGAATCCCTCGTTGGCTGCGAGCGGTGGCGTCGTCTGGAGGAATGCGTCACAACCCGTCTTTGCGCATACGCTAAAATCTTTTTCGAGGGACCCTGCGGGTCCAGTGAATGCCGCAATTTTGTGCACCGCCGCTCCCGGAGGTAGATCCACACATGCCGATGCCTGAAGAATCGGAAACGCCCATTCATTCCCGGTACCGTTCCAATAGAGCTCATCGTAGTCGTCAAAAAATCTCAGGTGACGGTCAGTGCGAAAGCGAATTCTGTAGGTGACTACTCCCGGGCGCAACGGCACGTCTTCGCGGCCAATATAGAGGGCACTCCATTCGCCCGCGCTTCCGTATACCAATTTCCTGTGGTGCCATCGCACTCGACCGATTCGACTTCAAATGGCCCCTCAACCTGAAGCTCCAACCATCCCGATACAACGTGGGAAAATCGAGGATCTCCTCTGCTGCAACTCAGTGGGCAAGCACGGCGACGCAGATGAGTCTGGCCAACCATCCCAGTCGGAGATTCACAAATTCACCTCCAGGGTGTCGCGTTGGAGGACCGAGTCCACTTCGAAAAATGTGCCAGGCGTGAATCCGAAGAGCCCGACAATGAGGTTGGTCGGAAACAACTCGGCTAGGTTGCGGAAGTCGCGGACGGATCCATTGAAATATCGTCGGGCATTTTGCAAATTGTCCTCAATGGCGACGAGCTTCGTCATTAGGTCTTTGAAGTTCTCTCCGGCCTTGAGATCAGGGTAATTTCGACGACTGCCACGAGCGCAGGCACAAGATCCGCGCGTTTTTTGAGTTGTATATCCACACCGCTCCACGCTTCCGACTACTGATTTCTGGCTCTCACAAAACGATTAAAGCCAGCCAGAAGCCACCACCCGAGAATCCCTATCAGTCCGATGACCATCCCTATCGTCATCGCCGTTCCCGAATGAGTTTCGCGTAGGTGTGCGCCGGACTGTCCCCGAGGTGATCACGCACAACCCGCTTTGCATCGGATTGATAGTCGATGGAATACAACCCAAATCGCGGTGTATAAGAACCCCATTCGTAGTTGTCCGTCATCGACCAATGCATGTAGCCGATGACTGGACATCCTTCGCTTCGCAGTTTTTGGACTTCGCGCACATGGTAGGAAAGGTAGTCGCTGCGGCTGATGCCATCCCTGCGGTGATGGGAGGCGCTGTTGTCGGATTTGCGGTGGAGGGCCATGCCATTTTCTGCAATCAAAATTGGCCGGTCATATCGCATGGCGTAGTATTTGCAAAAAAATCCCAGCCCCTCGGGCAGGAGTCGCCAGTCCCACCATTTGCTCGTGAATCCATCGAGCAAATGCGCCCGGAGATTCGACGAGGAAAATTCCAGATCTCTGAACGACGGCAAGCGAAACATATGGCCTGCAAAAGGATCATAATAGTCGACTCCCACGAAATCAAATACCCGGGCTCGCGGTGAATCTGCGAGCGTTGTCAAAAAATAGCTCCAGTTTTGCATCGTGAAAAATTTGGGTGCAAAGTAATCGATTGTCAGGTGAAACAACCGCCCGAGCCAGACGAAGAGATCGGATTGAAACGGCAGGCCTGAATTTTCGATGGCATCCCGCAGTGCGGCACATCCCTCGGCAAACATCACTTCGATATTAGTGACTCCATTCTCGCGGGACGAAAGCAAATCGAGAATAACGAGGTCTGACCAGTAGGTGTCACTGCAGAACGTATTTGTGGTCACCAGTGGAGTGGCATATTCCTGCGTCTGGTAGATGTCGTGGATGACGTTGTATGCACGCACGTGGCCCGCAAGGAGTCGATTGTATGCCCTTAGCGCCACATCCGGCCCAAACTCCTGTCCAGGGAAATGCGGCGTCAGGTAGGTATTTTGAACCAGAATATTTGGTTCGTTGATCGTGATAAATATCCCGATGGGATTGCATTTGTGCACCGATACCATGCGTTTCGCGATCCGTGTGACGACGTGGTCCACGAACTCGGCAAATAGCCGCACCGTCCGGTCCTCCAGCCAGGCATCGACTCCGAGCCACGCCGGGTGTGTAAAATGCTGGAGCGTGACCACGGGCTCCAGGCCGGCTTCGCGGCATGCTGCGATCCGGTCCGCATAGGCGTCGATGGCGGCGTCATCAAATGGCGGCGGGATATCCTGGCGTGAGTCGTCGGATGTCGGTTGCACGCGCGCCCACTCGATACCCATCCGGAAGGAATTCAACCCCAATGAGGCAGCCAACTTAAAGTCCTCGGTGTAGCGCTCCCAAAACTCCGCTGCACGCCCAGTTCGGGCAAATCGGCCCGTTTTTTCCGCGATGGCCCAGTTATTCTGTGGTTCCCCGGTCCCATTAAACCCTCCCTCGCTCTGATATCCGGATGTCGACACGCCCCAAAAAAAGCTTCCGGTCGCTTCAGTAGACGTGAAGGAGTTCGGTTTGGATGGATTCAAATCAGTCATCAATAAATTGGCATCGACCGCAGCCGATCAGGTATCCATCGACTTTCTAAGGCTTTTTTCTTCGCGGCGCGAAATTGTTTTCGGTGTCGTGTGTTCGCCTGATAGGACATGCGCCACCACGTCGCGTGCGGCATTGGGCCGTCCGAGCCGCCGAGCATTGGCCGACATCCGGGCGAGTCGCTCGGGATCAGACAGGAGTGCGGAGAGTTTATGCGCAAGCACGGTGACTTCCACGCACTTCACGGCGGCACCATTCTCCAAGAGCATATCAGAATTGCGCTCTTCTTGTCCGCCAATCGGATCCAGGATCACCATGGGAAGCCCGCAAGCCAGCGCCTCCGCGGTGGTCAGCCCGCCCGGTTTACTCAAAAGTAACGTTGCCACCGCCATCAACTCGCGCATTTCCGTGGTGTGCCCTAACACCCGAAAATGGGCGGCATCCCCCACCGTGAGTTCTTCGATCTCAGATCGCATCTGTTCATTTCGCCCACACACAATGACGGCTTGATATGGCATTTTAAGTCGCCGCAACCGCCGGACGACGGCGGCCGCAGGGCTGAGCCCTAGGGTCCCCCCTGCCACGAGCAAAATGGGAACCTCCGGGTCGAGCCGGAATTTCTTACACAGCGCCACACGATCTACGGGGTCTGCAAATGCGGGGTCAATCGGAATTCCCGTTACCCGCACGCGATCCGGCGGCAATCCCAGTGCTTCCATGTGAATCCTATCTTCCTCCTGCGAAACAAAGTACTGGTGAAACGCGCGTGCGATCCACATGGCATGGAAGTGAAAATCGGTCACGACGATGCTGAGTTCGATTTTGATTTGCTCCTTACGCAAAAAATGGGCAAGGACACCCGCGGGCATGAAATGCGTGCAAACAACTTTATCAGGCCGAAAATCCCGGATCAGATTGAGAAGGGGCATCGCTTGCGGCAAATCGATCAGCAGTCGCACCCGGTCCGTCACCCAGGGGTCGTCGCTAGTTTCATACCACCATCCAAGAAACTCGGGCGTGACTTCCGACAAACGTTTATAGAGTGCCGAATAGAACTGCTTGTGCAGGATATTTGTGTGGTCCAGAGAGTCATCCGAGAGAACCTCCCCGACTTCGGGTCGCTCGCGGAAGGCCGCAGCCAAGGCATCCGCCGCACGAACGTGCCCGGATCCCACGGACGCGGATAATACCAGAACCCTGATTTTTTCGTCCGCATTCATTGGCGTGGGGATGTTGACCAGATCGCCTCCTATGCAGAAGACGTGCTCACTGCGCAGCAGCGAGACGGTCTGCTTTCTCGGCGGCAAGTGCGGTCAACTGGCCCTGGCGGGTAGCGATCTTTTGCTTCTGCCACGCATCAAATTCTTCCTGCGTGACCACGCGGATCGACGCCTTCATATTATAATGTCCGGTGCCGCAGAGCTGGTTGCAGGCAAGGTCAAACCTGCCTGTGCGGGTGGTCACGAACCACATCCAATCGATGGTTCGTCCGGGTACCATGTCTTGATACAAACGGAATTCGGGCACGAAGAAAGAATGGATCACATCCCGCGAACGGAGGACCACATGCACGGGTTTCCCGACGGGAATGACGAGCTCCGTGGACGTAAAATCATCCGCCATTTCAAAATCTTCACGGATCATACCAAAGCGGTTTTCTAAGGTCATTTTCTCCAGCGCTACCTCTTCGAGCTTTTGATCCGCGCCTGCGTAGCGCAGGTCAAAAGCAAATTGATACCCGACGATTTCGACCAC
>JBDNGG010000254.1:0-2252 GCA_041689405.1 Terrimicrobiaceae bacterium
AATCCCCTATGTTCGAAAACGTGGGAATCGCACCGATGCCAGCCAACCCCGGCGGCGAGTCGGCAGCCACGCTAGGCGGCGCGGGCTTTGCCATCGTCAAAAGTAGTCCGGTCAAAAACGTCGCATGGGCGCTCATTGAGTTCGTTGCCTCGCCGGAATCGGTGCGATTCATGAATGAGAAAATCGGCCTGCAGCCCGCCCGGCGAAACTTTTACGAGGAATCCACAGACCCCATGCAGCAGGCACTTTACGAGGTATTGCAGCGGACCACGCCACGTCCGCCGATTCCTCAGTATGCCCAAGCATCGGATATCCTCCAACGGCGATTAAGCGCTGCGATCACGGGACAGATGTCACCGGCTGATGCGCTCTCAGCCGCAACACGCGAAACTGAACTCCTGCTCGGACGTCATCGCATCCCGAATCCACATGCCAGCGCTAATGAATAGAAACCTTGCATGGACCGCATGGGCGCTGCTCGCTCCGGCCCTGATTCTCGTGCTCGGGGTTGCCGTGTATCCTGTGGTCCGCACGTTAGTGCTAAGTTTTTTCACTCAAAACCTCAGCACTAATCTGGAACCCGTATTCTCCGGATTGTATAACTATCAACGCCTGCTTGCAGACGGGCATTTCTGGGAAACCGTGATACGCACCCTCATATTCACTGGCTTCGCGGTCGGAAGCGAACTTGTGCTTGGACTGGCAGCAGCGCTTGCCGTGCATCATTCTCCATTTGGTCGAGGGCTCGCACGCACGGCAGCGCTCGTTCCATGGGTGCTTCCCACTGCGGCGCTTGGGTTGGGGTGGATCTGGATTTTCAACGATCAATTTGGCGTCGTGAATGACCTCCTAATCCACGCGGGCATGCTCTCCAAGCCGATCGCATGGCTCGGGCGCCCGGATACCGCATTCACCGCCCTTGTCCTCGCTGACGTCTGGAAAACAACGCCATTTATTACGCTCCTGCTACTTGCCGGACTGCAAACGATTCCGGTGCAACTTTACGAAGCGGCATCCATTGATGGTGCCTCGCGCTGGCAGCGATTTGTGCAGATCACCCTGCCTATGCTGCAGCCCACCATCTTCGTGGCGGTGCTCTTTCGAGCCCTTCAATCGTTTGGAATTTTCGATTTGGTCTACGTGATGACGGGCGGGGGCCCGGGTGGCGCAACCGAGACCGTGGCGATCTACACGTATCGGAATTTCATGCGCTACCTCGACTTCGGTTATGGCGCAGCACTGCTGGTAGCGGGGGCTGGCGTGCTGTCGGTCCTTACTGGCGGGATTTGGCTTGTGCTCGGCAGAAGCAACGGCGGCGATCGATGAAAACTTATCTGCCGGGATTTTCGTGGAAGCGGCGGGGTGTTGGCGCCATCGTCCTTGGAGTATTGCTTCTGTGGTGTCTCGGCCCACTCTGGTGGCAATTCGTAACCTCGGTAAAAACGAATGCTGAAATTACGGGCCTGCCAGTCACCTATTGGCCCCGGCAGTGGACGATCGAGCACTATGTCGAACTCTTTGCCCGACGGCCCTTTGCGCGATTTTTGTGGAACAGCTTCTTCATCAGCGCCTGCGCGACCGCATTATGCCTCGCAGTAAGCGCTCCGGCGGCATATGCCTTCGCGCGATTGAAACCCCGCGGAGGACCAGTCGTTGTCGCACTTTTGGTCGGTGTGGCATTTTTTCCCACGATTGCGTTCTTCTTCCCGCTTTATGAAGTGGTGCGGTCGGTCGGTCTCACAAACCATCCGTTGTCATTGATCATCCCCTACGCTGCATTCAACCTTCCCATTGGCATCCTTTTTCTTGCGGCGTTCTTCCGCACGATTCCACGCGAAATCGACGAGGCAGGCGTCATTGACGGGCTCAGCCACGTCGGGATTTTGTGGCGGTTGATATTGCCGCTCTCCGGACCAGGCCTCGCAACGACAGGAATCCTTGTGTTCATTGCCTCGTGGAATGAATTCCTGCTGGCGCTTACGTTTCTCCCCCGAATGGAAGCGCAGACCGTGACCGTGGCCATCGCGAGTCTGAGCGGGGGTAGCTTGTTTGAATTACCATGGGGGTTAATCGGAGCGGCAATCATCATCAGCGTTGCCCCCCTGCTCGTGCTGGTGGCATTTCTCCAACGTCGGATCGTGGACGGATTGACTGCCGGAACTACGGCAAACTGAGATCGGGGCTGCGGTTTGGGAATGCGGGGGAATGGAGCCTAGCGGGATCGAACCGCTGACCTCCTCAATGCCATTGAG
>JBDNGG010000255.1:0-2531 GCA_041689405.1 Terrimicrobiaceae bacterium
GAAAGCTCAGGATTGGCACCACCGGCTAATTTCCTAATGGACCCTCCGGGTCTTAACTGAACATGATCACCCACCGAAAACAGTGAAGAACCTTTTAGGGGTCAAAATGCCTTGTTTTTTGGCCGATTTTATCAAATCAGTCCACTCCGTAAGAAATTTAGGTTAAGGTGCTGCCTCGATTCAAGGATTGAGCCTATGAACTTTGCTGATCTTTGCCAATTAGCTGGGGAATGGAGTGATTTGAAGTCTGTCTCGAAAGAACTTTTTTACCATGAACATAAAAAACGGCGAGGCTTCTACCGCCACAGATTCCGATCCAGCGTGCGGTATTGGATCGCCTCGGCGAGATGCTTCGCTTTTATGGTTTCCGATCCCGCAAGGTCGGCGATCGTGCGCGATACTTTGAGGATTCTATCATAGGCGCGAGCACTAAGTTCCAAGTCCGCCATCGCGAGGCGGAGCATTTCCTGGCTTTGCGGATCCAGCCGACAGTTGGCTTTGAGAGCAGCGTGCGACATCCTGGCATTGCTTCGGGCGCGACTCCCCGCGTAACGCGCCGTCTGCACGGCCCGCGCAGCCTCCACCCGCTCACGGATGCCCGCTGATGACTCCGCTGGCACATCACTGGAAAGCTCTGCATACGCTACGGCAGGGGCATCCACATGGATGTCGATGCGGTCCAACAAGGGCCCGGATATGCGCTGACGGTAACGCTCGACTTGAGTCGGAGAGCATCGACACTCGCGTTTGGGGTCGCCGAAGTAGCCGCATGGACAGGGATTCATGGCGGCGACGAGCATGAAATCGGCAGGGAACTTCATCGTTCCTGCGGCACGAGTCACGACGACATGAGCATCTTCCAACGGTTGTCGCATGACTTCCAGCGTTGAGCGCTTGAACTCTGGCAGTTCATCGAGAAACAACACGCCGTTGTGCGCGAGGCTTACCTCTCCCGGCGTCGGGTTGCTCGATCCCCCGAGCAACCCGACATCTGAAATCGTGTGATGCGGGGAGCGGAACGGCCGGCTGAATACAAAATTTCGATCTTCGCTGAGCAGTCCGCAAATGCTGTGAATCTTCGTCGTCTCGATTGCTTCCTCCAGCGACATCGGCGGCATGATGGTCGCAATACGCTTCGAAAGCATTGACTTCCCGGATCCGGGTGGGCCAATGAGCAGGAGATTGTGGTTTCCGGCCACGGCGACCTCGATGGCTCGCTTGACTTGGTTTTGCCCTTTGACCTCGGAAAAATCTACCTCTGAGATTTCGGCAAGGCGCGCTTTGGCATCGTCGAGCATAGGGAGCACAGGGGTTGCTGAGCTGCGGTCGCAAATGAGTTCGTAGGCTTCGCGCAACGAGCGAACTCCAAAGACCTGCACGCCTTCCACCACGGCAGCTTCAGCCGCATTAGCAAAGGGAACGATGAGCGCCTTTTTCCGCCTCCGACGGGCTTCGAGCGCGATAGGAAGCACGCCCTTGATTGCCCGCACTTCGCCGGTGAGTCCCAGTTCGCCTGCCACCATGCATCGCGCTAACCGGGGGATGTCGACACCATCTTCTACAGCCAGCATCCCGAGAGCAATCGGAAGATCAAAACTTGGACCTTCCTTTTTTACATTCGCAGGGGCGAGGTTGACCGTCATGCGAGACCGCGGCCAGCGGAAGCCGCTATTCCCGATGGCTGTGATGACCCGGTCACGGCTCTCGCGAACGGAAGCATCCGGCAGCCCGACGACAATAATTTGCGGGTCCCCCGGCCCGCCATTCACCTCGATCTCGACTTCGAGCGCATCCACCCCCCGCAACGCTGCGGAAAAAACCTTTGTCAGCATGGATCATCTGTCTACAGGAAAACGGCCAATGGGCGAGCGCGAATGTTTTGGATTTGCAAATCCAGCCACGCAGGAGGAAGTCAAAAACCGTTGTCCGTTTAGAGCGGGATCGCTACAACAAGCGAAAGTCATGAGTATTCGACACCTACTGTCTCTGCCGCCGGCAATGAGCAATGCATTTTACCGCGTTAGCAACCGGCCCGAAGCGGATTGGTTTGCAGCTTGTGACCCCGCGGGGACCAAGCTCGGCTCCGGCGGTGGGATTGTGCAGATCCTGCATAATGCCTGGGTCGCAGATGGAAAACCCGGTGCTTTTGAATCGTGGATCGCATCCGGCCAGAAGCTGGTAATCCTCGCTGGTGGCCAGAGCCGGCGGCTGCCTGCATATGCTGCTGTGGGCAAAATTTTTATTCCGATGCCTGCGCTGCGTTGGACGCTGGGTCAATCGATCGACGATACGTTGTTGGATTTCATGCTCCCCGGATTTCACCGGGTTCTGGATAAGGCGGGGACCGGATTTCCGCTGATGGTTTGCAGCGGCGACGTCGTGCTGAGGTTTGATGAAATACTTCCTCCGTTTCCCGATGCGGACGTGATCGGGCTTGGGATGTGGGTCAGCCCGGAAATGGCATCGCATTTTGGTGTCTTTTTCACGCCCCGCACGGGCGACCAATCCCTCGGGTTTTTCAAACAGAAACC
>JBDNGG010000256.1:0-10577 GCA_041689405.1 Terrimicrobiaceae bacterium
CCCGACCACGGCCAGGCCCGTGCGATCCGCTATGAGGTGTTGCATCAGGATCCGATCAACGACGGAGGAAACAAGAAAACCTTCGGCCTCTATCGCACGGTCATTTCTTCGAGCGCGACATTCACGGATTATCTCGGCAAAACCGATCTCGCTGAGGCGTTCAATGCCACACCGCCAAGCCTGGATGACTTTCTCGTCGGCGACGTGCTCGATTTTCAGCTGCGGTTCTATACCGCGAATGCAACTCTGGCGGCCAATAAATCAGGCGGTATCGTTCAACCGGTCCGGTTATCTGGGAATGGCACGCTCGTCAATGGCACCTCCTATTCTGGGGCTCCGCTCGTCTGGGCTGAGGTCACCATCGTCGTTTTGAAAGACATCGAAAGCGCAATCGCGCGTCTCGAAGATGGCACGCTGAATCGTGAGGATGCCATCACTCGCTACGGCCAGCGGATCACCCGCCGTATTCCCATCCGCTCAACATTCTAAGACATGATCAACATCAAAGACCACGGAGCCACGGCCAATAGAGAAGCCAAACAAACAGCTGCTATTCAATCTGCGATTGACGCGGTCGCCGCGGCAGGTGGAGGAACTGTGCTGGTTCCCGCTGGACGTTACCTCATCGGCACGCTGCATCTGCGTTCCCACGTCACCCTGCATCTCGACAATGGAGCCCATCTCAAGGGGAGCGCGGACATCGCGGATTACCCCGAGGTGGAAGGCGGATTCACCGATGCGGTGGGCCAGAAACGCAACCGCTGTCTCATTTATGCAAATGGCACCACTGGCACAGCGATTACCGGTCAGGGCACGATTGACGGAAGCGGCGATGCCTATGGCTACGAGGAAGACGGTCGTCCGTTCATGGTCCGCTTCATTAATTGCAAAGATGTGCAGGTCACCGGGATCACCCTCAAGGATTCGCCTGGCTGGGTAAGCCACTATCTCGGCTGCGAAAATGTTCTCATCCACGGCATCACCATTCGCAGCCGCGTCAATGGAAACAACGATGGCATCGACGTGGATTCCTGCCGCCGGGTGCGGATCAGCGATTGCGATATTGATACCGGCGACGACGCGATCTGCATCAAGGCCACACGTGCGAATCCGAGCGAGGATATCGTGGTCACCGGCTGCCGGATTTGCAGCACATGGGGCGCGCTCAAACTCGGCACTGAGTCCGCCGGCGATTTCCGCAATATCATTTTCAGTAATATCGTCATCCGCGACACCGAAGGCGGCGGTATCAAACTCATCAGCATGGACGGTTGCCGCATGGAAAACGTCGTCGCCGAAAATATCATCATGGACAATGTCTCCGGCCCGATCTTCATCCGGCTCGGCTCACGACTGCGAAGATATTTCGACGACGAACCGGAGCGCGAGGTCGGCTCGATCAAGGGAATCTCGCTGCGGAACATCCGGATTAAGGTTTGGGAAGAGGGATATCCACTTTACAAAAAATATCCGCGCAAAGCAGGCATCATTGTCACGGGAATCCCGGGACATGCGATTGAAGACGTGACGTTCGAAAACGTGCAAGTGAGCTTCCCCGGCGGCGAAGAGGCCTCCGACGCACCAGTGCTCGAGCAGGAAACCGAATATCCCGAGTTCCCTGTTTTCCATCCGCTCCCGTGCTGGGGACTTTTCCTGCGGCATGTGCGGGGGATTCTTTTCAACCGCTGCAAGTTCTCCACCCGCGAGGCGGACGCCCGCCCCGCGACTTATCTCGAAGATGTCGCCGACTGCGAATTCATCAACTCCCAAGCCAATACTACTCCACTCTAAATCTATGAAATTGCTCCCAACCATCCTCCTCACACTCGCGATCGCACTGCCTGTAGGCGCTTCGGAAATCTATGTTTCCGCATCCGGTGCGCCGGAAGGCAACGGCACAAAGTCAACTCCATTTCAAACGTTGGAAGAGGCGCGCAGTGCCGTGCGTGAAATCTCCGATGGTGACGTGGTCGTGAACGTCGGCTCCGGCCACTACATGCTACGCAATGGCATGGTCCTCAGTGCGGCAGACTCCGGTAATCCGACCCGCCGAATTTCGTGGCGCGGGCCGGCAGATGGCTCGGCAAGAGTCTCCTCAGGGCTAATCATCTCCCGCGAAGACCTGCGCCCGGTGAGCGATGACGCCGTGCGCGCCCGCCTGCCTGAGTCGGTCCGGGATCGTGTGCGCGAAGTCTCTCTCGACGAAGTGGGTCTCAAAGCTGATCGTTTCAAAGACAGCTTCCGCGGCATCGAGCTGCTGGAGATTTTCTCAGATGGTAACCGTCTCCCGATTTCCCGCTGGCCAAACGGAACCGCTTTCGCCCAGATCGAAGAAGTCACGGATAACGGGATTGTGCCGCCTGCGACCGGCACGTTTGTCTATCGCGGCGAGAATCCGGCCCGATGGAAAGGAGCTCTCGAAGACGGCGTCTGGCTGCGCGGATTCTGGCGCGTGCCTTGGGTCATCGAAGCGGCCCGGGTCGCCGACATCAACTCTGAGACCCGAAGCATCACATTCGCTGCACCCGTTTCCGGTGGCATCGGTTGCAAATACAACCGCACTCCCGGCAATGGCCCCGGCAAGGGCTCGGGTCAGGAACCCTGGGAAGCAATCAACTTGATCGAGGAGATTGACGTGGAAGGCGAGTGGGCCGTGCGGTTCCCCACGAACATGCTCTATATTCTGCCGCCCGAAGGCACGGGCGAGTTGCTTATCACTGACAATCGCGAACCGGTGCTCTCGATCATGGGTGCTTCCTATCTTTCACTCGAAAACCTCACGGTGGACTCCGGTCTCGGCGACGGCATCCGCGTCGCTGGCGGCGAAGACGTTCTTATCGCGGGTTGTAAAGTTTCGAATGTCTCCCGCCACGGCATCGTCCTCGATCTCGGGCTCAATCACACCGTTCTCTCCTGCGACACAGCGGAGACCGGCTACTCGGGCATCGTTTATCTTGGCGGCGACCGCCGGACCCTCACGCCCGGCGGGCACCGAATCCTGAATAATCTCGTGACCCGCGCCGGCTTGTTTTACCCAGTACCCGGAATCGATGGGGGTCTTAAAACCATGGCCGAGTCGGTCGGCAACCTCGTCGCGCACAACCGCATTCACGACTGCTCGAACAGCGGCGTCGTCTATTCAGGCAACGATAATGTCTTCGAATATAACGAGATTTACCGCATCGGACTTGGTTCAAGTGACCTCGGCTGCTTTTACACGAGCGGCGGATGGACCTCCCGCGGCAATATCATCCGCAACAACTTTGTCCATCACGCGATGAACTCGAATGCGTTCTATGTGGACGACGGCGACTCTGGCGACTCGTTCCTCGGCAACGTCGCCTACAAAGTCGGCTCGGGCGGATTCGTCGGCGGCGGACATGACCAGATCTTTCGTCATAACATCATCATCGAAAGCCCGATTGCCATGCATGTGGATTCGCGGGGAGTTCCCCGCGGTTACACCGTGGACGACCGACGCCTGCGGTCCGACCTGGATTCCGTGCCTTATCAGGATCCGCCGTGGAGCGAGAAATATCCGGAACTCGTCAATATCCTGGAAAACAGTCCAGAAAAACCGAGTGGCATCCTTATCGAGCAAAATCTCTTCGTCCTCTGCAAAACCCCATTGCGAACGTCTGGCAAGACGTCGGAGCTCGACCAGATCATCGTGCAAAACAACGTCGAAAGTGAGGATATGGGAATTTTCGTTAACCCGGCGGAACTTGATTTCTCGCTCAAACCCGATGCGCCGGTCTTCACCGAAATTTCCGGTTTCCCCAACCCGATGATGTCGAAGGTCGGGCTCTACGCGGATGCCTATCGTCCGGTGGTCCCGGCCCGCGACATCGAACGCCTGCGCGCAGAAAGCACCGAGCGATACTTCGATTCCCAAACGGATGTTGACGCCAGCAACAAAAAGTCCGGCCCGTAAGTGAGGCATTTTTCAAGGCCTGCCATTAGTCGGTGGATGCATTCACAAGTTCTACTCCCGGCTTTCCAGGTCCACGTGGCGGCCTTGGCCTCGAACTGGGAGGTCTCGCCAATGAGAGTGCGTTCATTGGTGCCGAACGGCGTGGATTGATGGCTCTGGCTCTCGGAGAGTTAACACGAAAAATGACCCATTGCTGCCGGACAATGGCGAGTGAGCCAACACCAAGCATGCCATTTATTCCGACTATTCTGACCCCGATGTCACTTGGCACGGTGGCACTTTTTGGATGACTGCATCGGGTTTCGCCTGCACGCCGGGACTCCCGCTTCTTCACTCGAAAGACCTTGTGAACAGGCGGTTCGTCGATCACGTAATCCGGCGGGGGGATGGACTGGCGCGAAGGTGGGGCATTTGCATCTCGCGTTGACACCCGCTGAGCCAGGCTTGTCGGATTTCGCCGAATTCCGGTTTTCTGCGCCCTGATTTCTTATGCAATGGGAGCAAATTCCCATTGAAACACAAGCAACAAAAGGCAATAATAACAAATGCGTTGCAAAAAGTTGCTCATCCTGTTTTTCCCCGTAGGTCCTCAAAATATCCCTACCCAATCTAAATAACCCGTGCACAGCCTTTCGATCCACATCGTGCTCGTCCTCTCCGTGGGCTGTGCCAGCCTGACGGCGCGCGCCGCCACACCCTACGACCTGCTCCCGCTCAACCCTGTAAGCCCCAACTATGCCATGGTGTTTTCCGGCGTTAGAATCAACAACAGCGTCGCCGAGATTGACGATTCCAAGGCTGGCGAAGAGATGCTCTCCGCCACGTACGCTTACCTCTGCCCCGATAGTCCCGTTTACAACAACCCGGTCTATCGCAACCGTCTTTTCGTACTGCTCGACGACCGCCTCGGCGCGTGCGCCACCGGCCTCGATCTCCAGAACATCGGCTTCATCTGGCAGGCTGCATATTCCTACTTGTTGATGAAGCACCATCGCCCGGGTGAGATCTCCCCCGAGCGCAAAACAATCTACGAGCAGGGCCTCGCCAATACCAACGCCGCCACCATCACCCGCAACCCGCTCCTCTACAGCCCACCGTCGGGCTCGGGCGTCCTCGCTCAGGTCTGGCTCAACGGAGACATCCGCCTCGCCAAGGGCGCCTACTTTGGCGGCCTTGCGCTGGGCGATGCCACCACCGCCGAAAAGGCGCGCGCTGCCATCGACGGAGTCCTCACCCGCTGCGGTCTCGCTGGTGGCGGCACCCGCTACGTCGGCTTCTGGAACGAGGTCGCCGCCTACCACAACGAAACAGTCAAATCCTATATCTACTGGTGGAAGATCACCGGCTCCCTCCCGGTCAAGGCCGCCCTCGACGCCACGCTGCGCTACAGCGTTGTGGCCAACGAGCCCAGCGGCTTCGTCGAGCAGTCGTCGAATATCCCCTACAAACACATGTATAACAACATCCGCAGCGAACGGGCCTCGCTGTGGAAAGCCTATCTCTATAACGACGGCTACAACTACTACTTCGGGGCCTCCAAAGAGACTTCTACCTCCACCGAGCTGCTCAACACCATCCTCTATCAACCGTCGCGCCGATTGCTCTTCCCGCCGACCGAGGTTGGTGTCTTCTTTGATCGCAATATCCAGGGTCCTCGTTACCGCAGCTCCACTTGGGGGTGGGTCGTCAACGGCCGCGACGTTCAGAATGGCGGCCCCGAGGAACTCGCCTACAGCCAGTCCCAGGACTACGACGGACGCATGGGTGGCAAAGGCACTCTCGTCGGCGCCTTCACACTCGGCCCCATCGCTAATAACACCTCGCTCAAGGGTGCTCTCGACACCGTCTGCGTTGAATTCAAGGAGAGCACCGGAACCGAGAGCGACTACAACCGCGGCACCAAATATCGGTTCCTCACGCAGGATGAAAAAACCCGCGTCATCACGCGGCGCAATTTCGGCACGGTATCGAGCAGCTACCGCATTTCGAAACGTACCAGCTCAAACGCCACCACGAACTGGAACGGTGGAGCCACCGCCTGGCTCGGCCAGCAGCTGTGGGTCCTCACCGGCGAGCGCATGATCGGCCTCGTGCAGCTCGTGAACGACGCCAACAGCACCGTTTACGGCCTCGACGCCCGGCTCGTCTTCACTGGCGGTCGCAAGAACATCATGGGGTCTTACCTCGATCTGCTCCAGCCCGATGCATCGTCCTTCTCCTTCGGCGATCTACGCTCGAAAATCCACGCCACCACTTTTACCGGAGCGATCACGTCCCAGCGTATCCCCATTTCTGACATCAGCTCGACAGACGATTTCTCAGCCCTCGTGCGCATCAACGATCCGCTCTCCGCGAACGACGCCGCCATCACCTGTACGGCGGCTTCCCCGCGTCGCAACTGGCTCGTCCTCGACGTCACCCGCGCAGGCACCCCCTATGCTACATCTGTTATCAACGTCCTTAAAGCGAACAGCACCTGGGCTGTGCTCCAGTTCACCGAGGGCAAGCGTAAGGTCCGCATCGTTCAAAACCTCACGAACTCCCAGCGCACTTACACCGGCAGCTTCATCGTCGGTTCCACCTACTCGCGCACCAGTCTGCATCGCAGTTGGAACGACACCGTGAGCCCGATCGCCGTCACCGGCAGCACTGCCACCGTGGCCGACACTGTGCCCGCCTACGGCCACATGATCGCTGTCAACAGCAACGAGGTGGAGGACCACACCTTCGTCAGCCCACTGCAATCGTGGCGTCTTGAGAACTTCCTCCAAGCCGACAACACCGGCACCGCCGCCGACCTCGCTGACCCTGACGCCGATGGCGTAAACAATTTTCTTGAATACGCGCTCGGCACAGACCCCCAAAGCAGCGGCACCTTCGATATGCCGATTTCTGCTTTGATCGCCAACTCCCTTCAACTCACCTTCCCTCGCGCCCGCTCCGACCTCACCTACATCGTCGAAGCTTCGTCCGACCTCACTACTTGGGCGACTCTCGCCACTAACCCCGGCACTGTCGGCCAGTCCGTCACCGTTACCGATACATTCAGCCTCTCCCCCCCTCATCCGCCCCGAAGATTCCTTCGACTTCGAATCACAAATCCATAATCAGCAGTTATTGAAATAATTTTTATGAATTTTGATACCTGCTCTTGGTTCCCTCGCCGTGGCGATGCTTCTGTTTGTCTCAGATGCAGCTTCCCCCCCCGCCTTCCGGGCGAGCTGTCTGCCAAGCAAGTGGTGAACGGCAAGTATGCCGAGCTGAATCCCGGCAGGCCAAGGCTTTGGGGCTGGGGACAGGTTCGGCACGAGCCGGGCAAGGAATACGTGATGATATGGGGGGCACTTGCTCGGCATCGGCAGCACGGTTTTAGGGCCACCGCAAATGTTCACCGCCGCCCGCCGCGGGAATTCCCCGTAGCGATTCGTGGTGAAGATACGCCCCGGTGCCTGCGCTGCCCGGTGTTCCGTCGCCCACGCTCAGCATTCACGCATCCTCCGGGGCGACCGCAGTTGCGTCGGGTCAACACATTCTCCAAATCGAAGGCCCCGCCCTACCGATCATCTGAATGGCTGGACGGATTACGCGAGCATGGTCCTTGACCGACCGTAAGCGCGCGAATTTTACCGAATAAAACCTATTTCTTTATAAAAAACACTCTCTCCATGCAACTTCACCACCTTTTATTAACCATTTTTACTCTGGCCGCCTGCGCCACTCTTCCCGTGCAAATTCTGGACGATCGGCTTCGCCAGCAGCTCGATGGCAAGCCGCCAGAAATCCTCCGTGAGATCCCGTTCACTGCGCCGATACCGGAAAATATCACCGTGCGTCAGGTCGTGTTTCAGTCACGAGATGAGTCGGAAATCTACGCCATTATCGCCACGCCGAAAGCACCAGGGCCGCACCCCGGTATGCTCGTCTTGCACGGCGGTGGCGGGTCGGCCGAGGTAGACAAGGCCATCGCGTGGGCACAGCGAGGTTACGTCGCCGTGGCACCTGATCTTCCCGGTATCGCCCAACCGGAAAAACTCGTTTTCACCAAAGGCAAATGGAGCGGGCTTAAATATGGCGAGGGTCGCTGGGTGGCCACGCCCGATGCCAGCGAAAGCGTTCTATTTGATGCTGTCTTGAGCGCGATGAAATCGCTCTACCTGCTGCGCGCTCAGCCACAAACCGACCCCGCCCGCGTCGGCGTGGTGGGCATCTCCTGGGGCGGTTACATGACAACAATGGTTTGCGGCCTGGCAGGCGATCAAGTGAAAGCCGGCTTCGCCCTCTACGGCTGCGGATTTTTTGACCGCGGCTCCCAGTCGTCCATCACTGTGCCGCACAATCCCAAGCTCCCGCGCACAAGCCTCGGACGACTCTCGCCTGAAGAACGCGAACGATGGCTAACCGCTCTGGATGCGGGCCGACGCGCTCCAGGCATGCGCGCTGCCTACTTCCTGGCGGCGGCCACCAACGATTTTTTTGGCTGGCCCAGCGCCGCCCAAGCCACTCTCGATGCCATCCCCAGCGAGAAAAACCACCTCTTCGCACCCAACTCCAACCACAAGGTCCCCGTGCCTGGAGGAAATATCTCCAGCACTGAAACGCCCGACCCGAATTTTGTGCCAACCGCCTTCCAGCCTTACCCCACGCCCGTTGGCAAAAATGCCAACTGGTTATCCATGGAAGTACCGTATTTCGACTACCACCTCAAAGGTATCGGTGTGCCTTTTCCCCGAATCGACGTAGTGGCCTCGCCAGATTCCAAGACTGCCCGCTTCCACGTCACCTCAACCTATCCCTTGACCAAAATCGAAATATACTGGGCCAGACCCGTGCCGAAATCCCCAAAAGCAGAGGACATTAAACAACGGGAATGGTTCGCTGTTCAGAGCATCCTCGTATCCGACCAAACCTACGAAGCCGCGCTCCCACCCGAAGCTGGCGATTGGTTTGCCCTCGCATCCGACGACCGCCCCGTGACCGTTTCTAGCAAACTCGTGCACCTGCGATCTGCTACCACTCAATGACCAAAAATGCAAAAAAGCGCAACAAAAAAAATCTTTTTGCAAAGTTCTGAAAGATATGGGAATAGTGTGAAGTGCCCTTGAAGGGTGCTGATCGAAATTTCCCACGATATCAGACCTAAACCACGATGAATCAACAGAGCGCCCTTCTTGGCCACCTTGACGGTCTTAGTATTTGTTGTGGTCAGCAAAGATTACTTGTGTCTCGGTTGATTCGCTCGGCCTCCCTTGGTTGTTTGGCGATGCATGTGGTCTCCGCAACAACCGTTTGGGCAGCCGACGACGCGCTCGTCTCTGTCGTGCGCACTGTCGCTGCCGAACGTGGCGACCCCGCCGAATCGGCTGCTTCACTCAGCGTCGAGCCGGCCGCGCCCACCCCGGCCAACATCGGCACGTTGCGCCCGCTTTTTGCCGCTGAGGGCAATCCTTACGTCGCCCGTATCGTCGCCGGCGCCCGCGACTACCTCGCGACACCCGGGACCGGCGACGACGGCAAGCCCAAGGCTGGCGAGGTTCCTCTCGATGATTTCTCCATCGCCATCGCCGCCCGCAACACCGGCGCCCGAATCGAAGCGCTTTTCTGGCTGTTCGCGCACCCCGACAGCCCGCTGCGCCACGACCCCGAAGTGCTGAAACGCTTCCTGCGCGGTGCCCACGCTTACACCGAGGGTATTGAGTTCGCCGCTGCCGAGGGCAAGCTCAAGGCCGGTCAAGCTCTCCTCGATGATTTCGCCATCGCCCCTGCCTCCGGGGCACTGCGCGAGTTCGCGGTACTCTATCCCGGCCTGCTCCTACCCTCGCAGCGCACCCGATGGGATCGCGCGATGCGTCTCGCCGCCGATGCCATGATGGGCAAGGCCGAGGGCCGCCCCGGCAACTACGCAAATATCGACCTCGCCCTCTCTGTCCAGCTCCTCAACTTCGGACTCTACCTCAACGACGAGAAACTGCTCGTCCGCTCGCGCGAACTTTTCACCGCTCAGGCTGCCAACATCCTGCCCGACGGCGGCACCCATTACATCTGGAGTCAAAACGAATCCCCCGGCTACCACGATGTCGCCGCCCACTTCATCGCCCGTATCCATGAAATCACTGGCGACGAGTCGGCCCTCACCATGCTCCGCCGCCTCGAATGGTATGGCCCGGTCAGCGTCGGTCCGCGGGGCGAATACTGGACTACGCCGTCATGGAAACACACCTGGAACGGCGACGAGACTGCTGCCGGCGGTGAACCGATCGTCTCGCTTACCGGCAACCCGTGGGTGCGCGGCATGGTGCTGCTGCCCGACGCGAACACCCCGCTGCGCCACTGGGAACGAGCGCGAAACTCCGTAGCATGGTGGCGCCCGGACATCGCCAGCCGTCCCTTGCCCAACAACTATACGATCCTTGATCGCAATAACGTAGGCCCCCGGGCCTGGTATGGAAATTTCAATTACGCCGCCACCCTGCGCGATATCCCCGTGACCGAGCCCGGCCACTCCACCCTAATGGGCGCGCAGGTCACCGGCGAAAATTATGCGCGTGGCGTCCTGCTGATGGGGGTGTATCCACGCGTTTACCTCGGCGGTGACCGTGCCAACCTGCGCTCCTTTGCCTGGATCACTTCGGGCCTCAAAAGCTCG
>JBDNGG010000257.1:0-4566 GCA_041689405.1 Terrimicrobiaceae bacterium
TTCGGGAACGATTTGACATTCATAGGCATAACGGACGAGCTAATTTTGTTTTCCTTGACGGCCATGTAGAGTCCTTTAAAATTGAGTCACTATTTCCCAGCGGCGAGAACAACTCGATCTTGAGAGAGCAGCCATTCTGAGCCACTTGCGGCCGGCGATACAAATCACGGATCAACAATCCATCCTATAGTCGACCATGAAAATACTGCATAATGTACTCTTCACTAGACGTTTGACCATAAAACCGAAACTAGCCTCAATACTCCTTGGAGCTGTTTCATTCCTATTGGTTCCGTCCCTCATTGCTGGCAATGAGGCTCCAGTCAAGAGCTATTCACCTTTTCCCACAAAAGGTGAGCTTGGAATACTGGACGGGGACGGCTCTACCGATTGGACTGTTCAATCGAAATCCGACGATCATTTCTTTCTGGATAACTCTAAGAAAACTCTGGTTTACGAGGTGCAGGAAAAGGCGATGGCGACCCTTTCTGCTAATCTTCCGACCCCACCAAATGCCTTCTCGAAGGACGAGCCTGGCTATACCGTGTCACTGAGGCTCCGCTGCAGTTCCTTGGCGAGTTTCGCGGAGCACACACTCTCTCTTCTGCTGGCGGACGGCAAGCGGCGTTATATCGTGTGGTTCAAGCCCGGAAGTATCGGCGTGCAGGATCAGCCAGGCAATGAGGCGATCACCTGGCACGATCTGGAAGGCGATCCGAATCAGTTTAATGACTTCGCATTTTCTTTCAATCCTTTAAAGGAAGAGCTCGAGATCACTGTTGGTAAAGAGGGCAAGGTTATATTTACGGCCGCAAGGAATTCCTACACCGAAGAGTGCAAGATGGCATTGGGTGCCTTCAACTCCCGGAGCGGCGGCGAAGCGGAAATCAAATCGATCACATGGAGCTACTAAATCGCAGATTGGGGGGGCATCCAACTCCATTATTCCCATGGGACTTGGGGGACCGCCGAAGCGAGCATCTTCTGATGAGGACAGGCAGCGAACGCCGTTTCTTTGAGCAGGAGGCGATTTTGTGAACTCCACTTCACTGGCTTTCCATTTTCCACTGCATCGAGAAATTCTTGCTCTGCTCGTGGTGCTGGCGGCAGCGGCATGGTCTTTTGAGGCCGCTGCCGAAGAGCAATCTGCAAAGTCCTTGCAGATTCGGGTACAGGGACTGCCGGGTGAGGTTTCGATGGCTCCTCATGCGGTCGCTGAGCGTCTCGTTCTCAAGCGCTTCGCTGAACTTCATCCCAACATCCAGGTTCTCCCGGCGGAGGGTCTCCAGATCAATAGTCTCAATCGGGAGGCGGTAACGATCATGATGATCGCCGGAGGCCTCGCGCCTGATGTCATTTTGATGACCCTCACCAGCTACGACACCTATGTTCAACAAGGTCTTCTCGCCCCAATGGATGATCTCATTGCGAAGGATCCTATGGGGGATTTGATAATGGACCGCATTAAGCCCCAGATTCGCCCGGCGATCAAAAAAACCGGGCCGGATGGCGAGAGTCACATCTTCGCTCTGCCGATAAAGTTTCTGGTTAATGGCATCTACTTTAACCGTCCGCTCTTCCGGGCGGCCGGTCTCCCACAGCGGGGCCCTAAGGACTGGGAAGAGCTCAGGCAATTTGCTGCCGCGATCGAGAAGCTCGGCGAGGGATATCATGGGATGTTCGTGCTCGGTGGCTCTTTAGCCGGCATGAACATCATCAATTTTCTCTGGGCGGCAGGGGCAGACCCCATCCACGAGGTTGCTCCCAATGATTGGCGGGCCGCCTTTGACTCGCCCGAGGCCGTGACCGCCTATATGTATTATTATCAGCTTTGCGAAATTGACCGGGTGGTGCTTCGTCAGCCTTCCTGGCCAACTCCCCAGGAACTTCTGCGCGTTGGCATGTTTTTCCAAAACGTGGGAGACACGCGTGGTCCTCGTTTGGATCCGAATATTTGGGGCTTCGGCGCGGCGCCGGCTGGTCCGACCGGCAAGCGGGTGGGCGCGATAGATGCGGAGCTTCTTGGCGTCTATTCCCAGATCAAGGACGAATGGGTTCAACGCGCTGCATGGGAGTATATTCGCTTCGTGACCAGCGAGGAGGCGGATCGAATGCGAATTTCTTCGATGGTCGAAAATGGCCAGGCCAGCTTGGTGAACCCTGCGGCTCTGAGGAAATTTGGATTTTCCGAATACCTGGCCTTGGCACCTCTTGGCTTGGAAGAGCAGTTTAACGCCGCGTTGGACTCTGGAAAACCCGTGCCCTACGGACGCAACTGTAATTTGATCTATGCGGAGATGAGCTATCCCATCGATCGAATGTTGTTGGACTCGAATGTTCGTGAGTCATGGCACCAAGGAGATATGGATGCCGTCAGAACTCGCATCAGCGATATCCTTTCGACGGCGGCCCAGCAAACCAACCTCCGCATGCTCGGCTATGTGCCACCTCAGCAAATGGCCAATCGCCGAATCGTTGCATCCGTTGTCCTTCTCTGTATCGTCGTCGCCTTCTCCTACGTGGGGTGGCGCATATCCCGGCTTTTTCTTGCTACTGCGCGCTCCTCAAGCCGGCCCGTCACGGGTAATTCGATTGTTCCCTGGCTTTGCCTGTTTCCCGCCATGGCTTTGGTCCTTATATGGAACTATATTCCCCTCCTTCGGGGCACCCAGCTTGCATTCTTGGACTACAAAATTGTTTTGCCGTCTGTTTTTGTTGGGTTAGACAATTTTGCCAATGTTCTTTTCTACCACCCCTTTTGGAAGTCGCTCCTGGCAACTCTCATCTATGCGGCGTTGACCTTGACGTTTGGGTTTTTTGCTCCGATTCTGTTGGCTTATTCTCTCCACCTGCTGCCTCGGTATCGTCTTTTATATCGAACGATTTTTTACCTGCCGGCGGTGATCAGCGGAACAGCAGTGTTTTTTCTTTGGCGAGAACTTTTCAGCGTGAACGGCATATTTAACGCGATGCTCAATATGATCGGAATTCACACGTCCCGCGCTTGGACGGAGGATCCCTACCTAGCGATGATTTCCTGTGTTTTGCCGACCATTTGGGCGGGAGCCGGACCGGGGTGCCTGATATATCTGGCCGCTCTCAAAACAATTCCGCCGGAGCAGTTTGAGGCTTCAGAAATTGATGGAGCGGGATTTTTTAGCAAAACGCGACATATTGTCCTGCCGAGCCTTAAAGCGCTGATCATCATCAATTTCATCGGAGCAGTATCGGCCGCATTTCATGGTGCTTCCAATATCCTCATCATGACGGGCGGCGGGCCGAACGGCCTCACCGAGGTCTCTTCCTTGTTGATCTTTTTCGAGGCTTTTACCCGGTTGCGCTTCGGTCCGGCAACCGCCATGGCCTGGATCATTGGCAGCATGCTGGTCGGGTTCACCGTGATCCAATTACAATACCTGAGTCGCGTTGAGTTTAAAACCGCCAAATAACAGCCCTCGCGCCTCGCAACACCATGTTTTTCTCACCCATCACAGAAAGATCTTTTTCCATAAGGTTTTTTTATGCTGCTCTGTATCTGGTTCTCAGCTTGCTGGGCCTGACGATGGTCGTCCCTTTGCTGGTCATGCTTTCGGGTTCAGTGGAGCCCGGAAACCGCGCCTCTGGATTCAATGTTTTTCCTACCTACCTGATGAGCGACAAGGTCCTTTGGAATCGCTATGTGTTTGCCAAGTATCGAGGCCAATACGCGCTGTTACAAATGAGCTGGGACGATCCGCTGGCCGATATCATGAGCCCTCGTCCACCGGCCCACGCGGCGGACGATCTGTCGCTTTGGAATCAGTTCATCGAGCACATAGAGGTCGATGAATTCCTCGTTTCCCCAGGGTTTTCCTCTGCGGGTGCCGAAGTCCCGAGTTATTACAATCGAAAGTTTCAATCATATTTGGAAACCAGATTCGACTCCATCGCGTCCTTAAACGAAATCCTCAAAACGAATTTCTCTTCGTTCATCCGGATCAATCCCCCGCCGGTTTCTCTGACCGGTCCGAATCTGGAACGCAGTCCCCTGCTTAACCATTTTTTGGAATTTTCAGCGGACGACATCCCCCTCCGGGACAAGTTTGTCTGGAATGCGGGCGCGTTTTATCGCGCTGTTTTTCTGCCCCAAACTCTGGGGCCGGATATCGGTGCCTACAACCAAAAATATGGCACCAACTATTCCTCCTACCATGAGGTTCCATTTCCCTCGACGGTTCCCGAGGTTGGCGTGGAGTCATGGAGTGTGTTTGTCACCCAGATTCTGAGGCCCAATTTCATTGCCCTCACGGAGAAGGGGAAGCGACATCTCGCGGAGTCACAGAGAAACTTCAACCAATTTGTTCGCAGCAGTGCCGACCCTAGTGATCTTCAGGTTCGGACCCTGGATTGCCTTTTTCAAGACTGGAGTCTGGAGCAGTATGGTGTCGCCGACGCACGAATACCCGCTTATGCACTCGACCAGATGGCATTTTCAAAAGACCGCGGTCTTTGGCGGTTCAGACTGTTGACGCAAAATTACCTTTTTGTTCTGGATGAAATCCTGCTTCACGGGCACGCGATGACAAA
>JBDNGG010000258.1:0-9301 GCA_041689405.1 Terrimicrobiaceae bacterium
CGAAATCCAGAATTTGTCAAAGATCGATTGTCTTGGCCCATGGAGTTGAATCCGGAGCCGAAGACGCAAAGGACTGCCGCTATTGCAGCAAGTTTCATTGCTAATTATTTCGTCACTTTTGCGGTGTGAGAACCGTGCTTTTTGAATATTCGCGTAGGTGAAAATTCGCCGAGCTTGTGGCCGACCATATTCTCGGTGACGAACACCGGGATAAAGGTCTTGCCGTTGTGAATGTTAAATGTGTGACCAACGAAGTCGGGTGTGATCGTAGAGCGGCGAGCCCAAGTCTTGATCGGCTTCTTTTGGTTTGCGTCGTTGAGCTTGTCGATTTTATCGAGAAGCTTCATGTCCACATAGGGACCTTTTTTGAGTGATCTTGCCATGGCGTGCTATTTCTTGGACTTCTTCTTGCGACGCTCAATAATAAAGCTGTCGGATGTCTTGTGCTTGCGGCGGGTTTTGAAGCCCTTTGCCAACTGGCCCCACGGGCTCATCGGGTGGTGACGTCCACCACCGCCCTTGCTCTTACCTTGTCCACCACCCATCGGGTGATCGATCGGATTCATTGCCATTCCCCGGACATGCGGGCGAATACCCAGCCAACGGGAACGACCAGCCTTACCGCTGCAAACATTCATGTGATCGGTGTTTCCTACTTGGCCAACAGTCGCGTAGCATTCCTCGTGGATCCTGCGCATTTCGCCGGAGGCCAATTTCACAGAAGCGTATCCAGCTTCGCGGTTAGCGAGGGTGGCTTGCGAGCCCGCGCTGCGGACAATTTGGCCACCCCGTCCGGGAATTAGCTCGATGTTATGGATCGTAGTTCCAAGCGGGATCGATTTCAGCGGAAGCGCATTTCCAATTGCTGCATCAATGCCCTCACCTGCCTGAACTTTTGCACCTACATTTAACCCCGAGGGAGCCAAGATGTAAGTCTTCTCACCATCTGCATATTGCAGGAGGGCGATGCGCGCGGTGCGGTTGGGATCGTATTCGATCGCGATGACATCTGCTACGGCCCCACGCCTGGTTCGCTTGAAGTCAATAAGCCGATATTGCCGCTTGTGCCCACCGCCGCGATGGCGTGATGTCATGCGACCGTTATTATTGCGCCCACCGCTCTTTTTGAGCGGGCGGAGAAGCGCCTTTTCCGGTTCGGATTTCGTAATTTCCGCAAAGTCCGGGAGCGCCTTGAAGCGCAGCGACGGAGTGAGTGGTCTAAATGTTTTGAGTCCCATGGTGATTACCTCCCGTAGTTAAACGAGATCGAGTTTTTCGCCTTTTTTGATCGTGACCACCGCTTTTTTCCAATGCGGCTTGCGACCGAAATCAGCACGACGTTCGCGCTTTTTCTTTCCGGCGTAATTGGCGGTGTTCACAGCAACCACCGTCTTCTTAAAAAGAATTTCGATGGCTTCTTTAATCTGTTTTTTGTTTGCAGCAGGGCTAACTCGGAAGACGTATTTATTTTGTGTCTCTGCGAGTAACGTCGCTTTTTCGGTCAGGATGACCGTCTTAATATGATCGAAAACCTGGCTCATTAGGACAACCTTTCGGAGAGTTTCTCAACCGCTTCGCGGGTAAGGATGATTTTGTCGAATGCGAGCAATTGCTCGGTATTCACGTCAGTGGCATTGGCCAACAGAGTGCGCTGCACATTACGCGCAGACTTGAAGGTGTTCTCGTCAAAGCTGGCACCAACGATGAGAGTTTTTTTTGCCTTCTCGTTCATAGATGTCAGGAGAGAAACAAACTCCTTCGTCTTGCCAGTAGCAACGTTGAACGAGTCCACCATGATTACGTCGCCATCGAGGATGCGTGCGCTCAAAGCCTTGCGAAAGGCCAATTTTTTGACTGCCTTAGGGACGTTTTTCGTGTAGTCGCGAGGCTTTGGTCCGTGCGCAACACCGCCACCGACCCAGACGGGCGATCCGAAGGAGCCAGCGCGAGCGCGACCAGTGCCCTTTTGGCGCCAGGGCTTGCGACCGGAGAGGGCGACCTCACCCTTGGTTTTAACGGATGCGGTGCCGCTGCGGCGAGCCGCTTGGATAGCAACAACGACGTCGTGGACAGCCTGATTGCCCTTCTTTTCGTCGGTAATTAGGGTGATTTTCGCCTCTTCGGCGTCTTGTAAAGTGAAAACGGAAGCACTCATGGCTTAAATTGCGGCTTTTAGGTTATGTTTCTTGATTGCCGGGCGAACCATCACATACGATCCGATTGCTCCGGGAATGGCACCGCTTATAAGGAGAACGTTTTCAGTCTCACGGACTTGGACGATCTGAAGGTTTTGGGTGGTGATGCGTTCATCGCCCATGTGACCAGGCATTCCCATGTTTTTGAACACACGGCCCGGGGTCGAGCGGTTTCCAATAGCACCATTGCGGCGGTGCATCTTGGATCCGTGAGAGGCTGGCTGCCCAGCGAAATGGTGCCGCTTCATTACACCCTGAAATCCCTTGCCCTTGGATTGGCCGATCACGTCCACATACTGACCAACTTCAAAAGTGGTGACAGGAAGTTCAACAGATTCCGGAGCAGACTCGCCTTCAACCAAGCGGAATTCACGGATGAAACGCTTCGGAGTCGACTCTGTTTTTTTGAAATGCCCGAGCTGTGCTTTCGCAACACGCTGTGGCTTCTGGTCGTCAAATCCGATTTGAACGGCCGAATAGCCATCCGTGTCGTCGGATTTGACTTGGAGAATGCGATTTCCCCCGGCTGCGATGACGGTAACCGGTATGGCGTTGCCGGTTTCGTCATAGACGCGGGTCATGCCAAGCTTTTTACCTAAGAGTCCAATACTCATGTTTCAAGTGCGCGTGAGCGCTGTTAGATTTTAATGGTGATGTCCACGCCGGCGGGCAAGTTTAACTTGCGGAGTTCATCGACAGTTTTTGCTGTGGGCTCAACGATATCCAGAAGCCGCTTGTGGGTCCGGATTTCGAATTGCTCCATCGATTTTTTGTCGACATGGGGTGACCGGTTCACCGTGAATCTTTCAATTCGGGTCGGAAGCGGAATTGGACCCGTAACCTTGGAGCCCGTGCGCTTTGCTGTTTCCACGATCTCTGATGCCGAGGCATCAAGGATCCGGTAGTCAAAGCCCTTGAGGCGAATGCGTATTTTCTGGCCGTTCGTCATGATTGGTTACTCAATTAATTTTTTTGTTCGATGACCGCATTCAGGACCTGCTGCGGGACTTGCTCGAAGTGAGATGGCTCCATCGAATAGGACGAGCGCCCTTTCGAAAGCGAGCGGATTGCAGTCGCGTACCCGAACATTTCGGACAAGGGGACTTCCGCAGAAATCGTGGTAAGATTGATCTTGGTCTCCAGCCCCGAGATGCGGGCGCGGCGGCGGTTGAGATCCCCCATGATATCGCCTTGGTATTCGTCGGGAGTGATATTTTCCACCTTCATGATTGGCTCAAGAAGAATGGATTTTGCGCGCTTAAGACCATCTTTCAGCGCAAAGATGGCCGCCATCTTGAATGCCATCTCGTTGGAGTCGACTTCATGGTAACTGCCGTCAACGATTTCCACGAGAATGTCGATCACCGGGTATCCGCCGACCACGCCATTGAGGGTGGCTTCGTTCAGGCCCTTGATAACCGCTGGAATATATTCCTTTGGAATCGATCCACCCACAGTTTTATTCTCGATGGTAATCCCCTTGCCGCGTTCATTCGGAGCGAGTTTGATGACCACATGGCCATATTGGCCCCGTCCACCGGACTGTTTAACGAGTTTCCCTTCGCCATCTGCTGCGACGAGGATGGTTTCCTTGTAAGCGATCTGTGGCTTGCCCGAGTTGGCGTCCACTTTAAATTCGCGGAGCAGGCGATCTCGGATAATTTCCAGGTGAAGCTCACCCATTCCAGCGACAATCGTCTGGCCCGTGTCCTCATCGGTGAATACACGGAAGGTAGGATCTTCTTCAGCGAGTCGCTGCAAAGCCATTCCCATCTTCTCCTGATCCACCTTGGTCTTAGGCTCGATAGACATCGAAATAACAGGGTCTGGGAACGACGGTGGTTCGAGAAGGATCGGGAAATCCTCGTCGCAAAGCGTGTCGCCCGTCGTGATATTTTTGATGCCGACGATGGCCGCAATATCACCCGAATAACAAACATCAACGTCTTCGCGCTTGTCGGCTTGGATCTGAATGATGCGGCTGATGCGCTCGCGTTTATTGGTCCGTGGATTGTAAACCGTGTCTCCCTTTTGGAGTTTTCCGGAATAGACGCGGAAGAATACAAGCTTTCCGACAAAGGGATCACTCCAGAGTTTGAACGCGAGCGAACAAAACTTTGCGTTATCATCGGATACCGCAGGCATAGGCTCGAGCGTATCGGGATCCTGACCCTTTGCTGGCGGAATGTCGATGGGGCTAGGGAGGTAATCCACCACAGCGTCAACGAGGAACTGGACGCCCTTGTTTTTGAAAGCAGACCCGCCGGCTGCAGGAACGAAGCGGTTTGCGATCGTTTGGCGACGGATGGCAGCCTTGAGTTGCTGCTTGGAAATTGGCTGTTCCTCTAAGAAAAGCATTCCGATTTCCTCATCGAGGTCACACATTTGCGCGACCAGATCATTATACGCCTTCTCGGCGAGCGCCTTGTAATCTTCAGGGATCTCAATGATCTCGTAGGTCGAACCCATGGAATCATCATCGTTATACAAAACAGCAACGCGATTGAGAATATCGATTTGTCCGCGAAGGTAATCTTCTTTCCCGAGAGGAAGCAGGATGGGCCAGACATTCGCGCCGAGCTTGGTGCGCATACTTTCGACAGCGGCTTCGAAATCTGCTCCTACGCGATCCATTTTGTTCACAAACGCAATGCGCGGAACGTTATATTTGCTTGCTTGGCGCCAGACGGTTTCAGACTGCGGTTGCACTCCAGCGACACCGCAAAAAACAGCAACAGCACCGTCAAGCACGCGGAGGGAACGCTCGACTTCGGCAGTGAAATCCACGTGCCCGGGAGTATCGATGATGTTTACCCGCTGATTGATGCCCTCAAACATCTTATAAACCCCGTCGTGGTCTTCTTTTTTCTGCAACCAAGAGCAGGTCGTTGCAGCAGAGGTGATCGTGATACCACGCTCGCGCTCCTGCTCCATCCAGTCGGTGACCGTCGTACCGTCATGCACTTCGCCAATCTTGTGAATCATCCCTGTGTAGAACAGGATGCGTTCGGTCAGCGTCGTTTTGCCCGCATCGATGTGCGCACAAATACCAATATTTCTGGTTCGCTCGAGGGGAAAAGCACGATTTGGCGAGTTCGGGTTTGCCGAACCTGCGGGTTTTTCTTGGAGCGTAGCAGACATGGTAGAGCGAGGAAAAATTTTCGTAAATTCAGTAAGGACGGACTACCAACGGAAGTGGGCAAATGCACGATTGGCTTGCGCCATTTTATGCATATCGTCACGTTTCTTGATCGCATTACCCTGTCCGGCTGCGGCGTCGCGCAATTCATTGGCGAGCGCATCCTTCATGGGAATGCCTTTGCGGTTATTGGCAAAATTCACAAGCCAGCGCATTGCGAGTGCTACTTGGCGATCCGCGGGAACTTCCATAGGGACTTGGTAGGTTGAACCACCGACACGGCGGGACTTAACCTCCAAACGAGGCCGCGCATTATCGATCGCCTTATTGAGCGTCTCGAGAGGATCGACCGTGTCGCTGCCTTCTCGGCTTTTGTCGATGGCACCATAAACGATGCGTTCGGCGGTCGATTTTTTTCCACGTTGCATGACTGCGCTGATGAGGCGCGCAACCAGCGGACTGGCGTAGCGGCTATCGCGCTTTACTTCTTTATGAATAACTCTGCGTCGGCGGGACATAATATTGACCTATTTTTTCTTTTTGCCTTTGGCGCTGGTGTCTTCTTGGCCGGGCTTCGGGCGTTTAGTGCCGTATTTCGAGCGGCTGCGTCGGCGGCCATCAACTCCAAGACTGTCGAGGGTTCCACGAACAATGTGGTACCGCACGCCTGGAAGATCTTTCACACGTCCACCACGGACAAGAACAATCGAGTGCTCTTGAAGGTTGTGGCCTTCTCCGGGGATGTAGGCAATTACCTCTTGTCCGTTGGTGAGGCGTACTTTGGCGACTTTGCGAAGAGCGGAGTTCGGCTTCTTGGGCGTCCGAGTCATGACCTGCACACACACGCCACGCCGCTGAGGGCAGTTGACAAGCGCAGGCGACTTCGATTTCACAATCGCTTTTTCGCGTCCTTTGCGGACTAGTTGGTTAATTGTGGGCATCTGATGTTCTCCAAATAAATTCTCCCGAAAAAATGTCCGGGGACAAAAAAACCACACAGGAATGTGGTTATCCTTACTCCCCGTCTTTATGCGGGAACGAAGAAACTACCAAATAGGATTTCTTCGGCAATACAATTTTTACATTTTTTCGTATATTGTTGTTCTGCGAGGTAAATCCCGGTGGAACTTCTTGCACGAGATGTGCCTTTCGCCCTTACGCAGGTCGAGCATCGAGAGCTTGAGATGCCGCGCGAGGCCTGATATAATCGCCCTTCATGGAAAATCCACTCCTTCATTCCCGCACGTTCATTCATGCCGATTGGCTTTTAACGACCGATGCCTCGCAGGAGCTTTATCACCGCCACGCTTCGAAGTGTCCGATCATAGATTACCACAATCACCTGCCTCCCGCGCAGATTGCATCGAATTATCAGTTCTCAGACCTGTTCGAAATTTGGTTGGCGGGCGATCATTACAAATGGCGGGCGATGCGATCCAACGGGTTCGCCGAGCGGTTTTGCACAGGTGATGCCAGCGGGCGCGAAAAGTTCGATGCGTTCGTGGCCACGGTTCCATACACGTTGCGTAACCCGCTGTATCATTGGTCCCATTTGGAACTCGCGCGGCACTTCGATTTGGATGTCATGATTTCTCCAGAAACAGGAAATCAAATCTGGGAGGCGTGCAATGCGAAGCTCCCGTCCTTGCGGGTAAACAACCTGCTGGAAATGTTCGACGTCGCGGTGTTGGGCACCACCGATGATCCGGCGGACTCGCTGGCGACCCACGAAAGAATCGCATCCAGTGGAATCCGGACGCGGGTCTATCCCACGTTCCGGCCGGATAAGGCATTCAGCGTTTGCACTCCAGATGCCTTCAACCCATGGCTGGAGAGGCTTTCCAGCGCAGCCGGCATGGTTGTTACGACCTTTGATGATCTCGTTGAAGCACTCAAAAAGCGACATGATGATTTTCACGCGTTGGGCGGACGCCTATCCGACCATGGCATGGAAACGTGCTACTATGCGCCATGCAGTCATAGCGAAGCGGTCTCGATTTTCAAAAAGGCACGCTCAGGAGTGGCAGCGACCGCGGACGAGCAAGCACAATTTGCGACGTATTTGATGCTCGAGTTCGGACGATGGGATGCCGTCAAGGGATGGACCAAGCAGCTGCACATCGGAGCGATGCGCAGCGTGAATTCCCGCAATGCGGCAGCGTTGGGCGCCGACATCGGATGCGACTCCATCGGTGACTTTTCACAAGCTCGCACCCTTGGATCATATCTGGATGCGCTGGATCGCGAGGGGATGCTGCCCAAGGTAATCATCTACAACTTGAATCCAGCAGACAACTACGTGATCGGAACGATGATTGGAAACTTCCAGGACGGATCGGTCGCCGGGAAGATCCAATTCGGAAGCGGCTGGTGGTTTTTAGATCAGAAGGAGGCAATGGAATGGCAGATGAACGCGCTTTCCAATCTCGGCTTACTCCGGCGCTTTGTCGGGATGCTCACCGACTCGCGCAGTTTCCTGTCATTCCCGAGGCATGAGTATTTTCGGCGTATTTTGTTCGACCTGCTCGGGCGTGATATGGAGCGAGGCGAGCTCCCGCAGGACATGGATCTAGTGGGCTCGATGGTGCGGGAAATCTGCTTTGAAAATGCACGGGATTATTTTGGTTTCGAGATTGACCCTGGCTTCACAGCCGTGGCGAAGTAATACCGCCGTCGATCACGGCATCCCGAATTTCATATTCTTTCTATCATGTCATTTCCCGCATTCCTCAAGAAAATGAAAACCGCCGATGTTTCGGCTTCCGCCATTCGTTGTTTCGAGCGCAGTTATTCTTTATTAATTTCCGAGAAGACGGGATTGATTTCCGAGGATGCGATTCAGCCGGCAGCGGAGATTCCCGATATCGAAAATCTTCCGGAGGTGCCGATGGATACTCCCGGGCTTCGCAGGTTGCTGGAATCCTGCGCGGTCCTGAAGCTCAACGGCGGCTTGGGAACGAGCATGGGGCTCGAAAAGGCAAAATCGCTGCTGGAAGTCCGCGAAGGGCTGACGTTCCTCGACTTGATAGTGAGGCAGGTGGCCCATTTCCGGCAATCCACGGGAGCAAACGTCCGGTTTTTGCTGATGAATAGCTTCAGCACGAGTGCAGACACCCACCAGCACCTGAAAAGGCATGGCGAAATCGGGGACTTCCGTGACATCGAATTATTGCAGAACAAGATTCCCAAGATCAACGCCGCGACAATGGAGCCGGTCGAGTGGCCCGAGAATCCGGATCTTGAATGGTGCCCTCCGGGGCACGGGGATTTATATCCGGTGCTTGCCGAAAAGATGGACGCCCTTATCGCATCCGGGATTCGCTATCTTTTCGTTTCCAACTCCGACAATTTGGGTGCCACTCTGGATCCGCGTATTTTGTCTTGGTTCGCGCAATCCGGCACGCCATTCCTCATGGAAGTGACTGCCCGGACTGAGTCTGATCGCAAGGGCGGTCACCTCGCCGTGCAGGACGGGCAGTTGATTCTCCGTGAGTCAGCCCAGTGTCCCGACCACGATATGGCCGCGTTTCAGGATATCAATCGGTATCAGTATTTTAACACCAACAACCTTTGGCTCCGACTGGATCGACTGCGGGATGCGGTGCGGGAGGCTGGTGGATTTTTGCCGCTTCCAGTGATCCAGAATCGCAAAACGGTGGATCCGAGGAACAAAAATTCTACCGCTGTCCTGCAACTTGAAACAGCCATGGGCGCAGCGATTGCGTGTTTTCCAGACTCCTCTGCATTGGTGGTGCCACGCACCCGTTTTACTCCCGTAAAAACAACCGCAGATCTGATGACTCTGCGATCTGATGCCTATCAAATTTCAGAAGCGGGAGAAGTCGCCCTTGCTGCCAGTCGAAACGGCGTTCCTCCCAGGGTGGACCTTGATGACAATTATAAACTCGTGGATCAACTGGAGACCGCCATCCGGAATGGTGCCCCATCGCTCACGCATTGCCGATCC
>JBDNGG010000259.1:0-8118 GCA_041689405.1 Terrimicrobiaceae bacterium
ATTGAGGCAATGCCCTGCACATTGACGAAGGAAACTTCGCGCAGGAAGGGCAGCTTGCCTAAATCAACCTCGTATCGGCTTCCCCTGTTCTGCGTCGTTAGCGGAACCTGGATGACCAAAGCGCGAGGCGGGTCTTCATCCTCACGCGAGACGATGAGCACGGGACGGGTTTTGGCCGCAAGACCAAGATCGGCGAGCCAGACGTCGCCCGGCTTAGTCCGCATCGAGAACGTCCAAAACTTCTTGTTCCAGATCGCGGGAATGCATGATGTCGAGCGCATCGGCATCGGCCCAGTCGATGATGTCGCCGACGAGGCGTTCGACTTCTGAGACCGTCTCGGGCCCCCACGCGGCAAGCTTACGGTCGAGATGTTCGGCGATGGCTGTCATCCTTTTAAGCTACACGGTGAGTTGGCATTGGTAAAGCGCAAGGGTTCAAGGGCTGCAAGTAAATGCGGTGAGGTTACCCTATGGTAAGAACCGCGGCTTCCTGCTTGCAGAGCGATACAGCTTGGAGAGAAGCGAACGTTGGAAATTTGAATGGAAACTCCATCCGTGAAAATCCGTGCAATCGGTGGTTCCTCTGTATGGGTTTTTTTGCAGGGGTTCTCAGTTTCGAAAAGTGGACGAATGCCAGGTTTGCTCTCCGGCTGGAAGTGGGTGTTACGTGGCTTCCTAGTATTCTTATCGCTGTCTGGGATCTATCCTTGTGGGAGCTCGAAACGACCGGCAACAACCCCGGGCACCGTGATGTCCTCATCTAAATCATCCCAACGAAGAGCATATCCGTTCACCTCAATTTTCACTTTTTGGAGTTCCAGATCGGAGGCTTTGGCCAAACGTTTAAAGCGTGCGGCAGGAAATCCAACGATTCTTCCATCATGAAGTTCGATATATACGAATCGCTTCTCAGCCCACGCCCGAATAGCAGTCGGCTCAGTTGATAGTGATGCGTCAGCGAGAATGGCGTTCATAATATGCTTTCTTCAGTTGTTCTTGATGCTCAAATACCAGATTCTCGATCCGGCGAATGTCATGGGCTCGCACCCTGGTGATTTTTTGACAGGATTGACAGGAATTTTCAGGATGAACAGGCGGTGAACTGAAATCTGAAATGGACATTCTTTCCGTTGTTCCAATTTATTTGTATTCTTGCCGCGTTTTGAGCTTCGAAAAGTGGTTAATGCCAGTGTTGGTCACAAGCTGGAAGCATGTGCTACGTGGTCGAGCGGATATCTTCGTCTAAATCATCCCAGCGAAGAGCATATCTGTTTACTTCTAGAGTTCCGAAGCGAAGGCTCTCGCTAAGCGTTTCAAGCGTGCGAATCGCATTCTTCGGCTTTTTTGTTATGTGCGATCCTTCCAGTAACCGGGCTCTCGACTACAGTGCATCACGGCAAGGATAAAGATTCGATCCGATCTGACAAAGAAAAGAATTGCGTAAGGAAAAACGGCCACAAGCGCGCGCCGGATCTCTTTATCAAATTTCCGGAAACGTTGGGGATCCGCCTTGATCTTCGATGTGCAGCGATCCACGGAATCCAGAAAACGACTTCCGAGGCCTAGTTGACGGGAATGATAAAAATCTGCTGCTGATTCGAACTCTGCAAGAGCTTCAGGATGAAACTCCAATTTCATTAAGCATACTTTTTGCGAAGGCGTGCCATAACGTCCTCGGCCGAAATCCCACTCACGGCACCGGATTCAAGCTCAGACTGTCGCCTGCGCGCTTCTGCAACCCACAGTCGATGAATAACGCCGTCCTCAGCAGGATCGAGACTTTCTACGAGGCGATCCGCCAGCAATGCACGAGCTTCACTAGGAAGCGACATAACCTCGTCGGTAAGATGTTCGATTGTCATTGACATGGCGATGAGCGTAACGGAACTCCCGCTTTCACGCAAGAGCGTCTATTTCATGCCCATAATGAAATTCGATATAAACAATTCGCTTCTCAGCCCACGCCCGAATAGCAGTCGGATCAGAGAATCTACCCTCGAAATCACCCGAACGCGATTATTTTGTTGGACATTGCCAAAGGCGGGTTGGCGGAATCTCGGAACCTGAAGCTTGAAACTTGAAATGGAGTGCAGTGAAGTTATCGCCAATCCCCGGCGCGTGGGGCCGCGCGAAATAAGAATCAGGATTGCCAGTGGGTCACGAGCTGGAAGTGCGTGTTATGGGACGGCGATGGTTGATTTGGTCGAGCGCCAAGATTAACTTGGTCTTGTGAAGGTTAAAGCGGGAGATTTGAAGACGCATCTTTCAAGATATTTGCGGACGGTTGATGAAACCGGGCTAACACTGGAAGTGTGCGTGCGTGATGAGACGGTGGCGTATTTGGTTCCCGCCAATGCGAAAGGGGCGTCTGAACAGGATGCGGACCGGAAGCTTCGGCAACACCTTTCAGATGTGAATCTTCGCTGGGATCCTGCGGGATCCGCACTGGTGGCGGAGTTCAATCCGCATCCAGTGATGGCTGGTGATCGGCGGCCGGATGTGGTGACGACTGATGCGATGCGCTCCGCTTCAAATTGGTAATGAAGTCGTTTTTCGATGCGAGTGCGTTGGTTCCATTGTTGATTTTGGAGCTGCACTCGAAGGGTGCTGTAGAAACGTGGCGTGAAACCGAGGTGGGATATGCGTGGACGTGGGCGCGTGTGGAAGTTGAGGCTGCCCTAATTCGTCGAAAGGTGGCACCTCAATGTTGGAGCGAGTGGCGGGGGCTCGACAGCAAGGTGCGGTGGTTGCATGCGCCAACCGATTTTATCGACCAGATCTGCCAATTCAATCGTGCTCTTGGCCTTCGCGCGGCGGATGCCGGGCAGTTGCTGGTGTTCGAGAGATCGACGCGGGCAATTGAGGAACTTAAGCTCGTCACTTTCGCGAGGGAAATGCATGCCGCTGCGAGTCGACTTCAGTTGAGCGTCCGGTAGCGAGCACGGGGGTTTTTGACAGAATTTACACGATTTTTCATGATGACCAGGATATGGCCGAGTTCTTTTTTAAAAAAGAGAATCGGCGCTTGCGGACGCGTGAGGCAGTTACTCGCGTCATAGCTGCAAAACAGATGAAATCGAGGGGGTTTACCAATGCTTCCCCTTGGCGGCCTTTGAGTTCTTTGCGCGAAACGTTGTCTCTTTTAATATCATCAATCACCGTGGGCGCGGCATCGGGATTCGATCCAAGAATTCCAGTGTTCTGCGAGCTGCCCATGGGTAGGTGGCGCGAAGTCCCTCAATGAATCCGAGGTGTCCACCATGAGTCGGTGTTTCCAGCGAAAATAGACCGCTTGCCTCCGCCTCCGGATAAGGGAAACACGCGGGCGCCAAAAACGGGTCGTCGAGCGCATTCAGAAGCAGGGCAGGAATCCGGATGTCCGATAGGAATGGTCGCGCGCTGGATCGGCTCCAATAGTCGGCGGCATCCCGAAATCCATGGAGCGGTGCAGTGAACCGGTCGTCCAGCTCGGAAAATCCCTTCACACCCTCCAACGCCTCGACCCGAACGTGATGCGGAAAATCCACCGCTTTGGCCCGGATCTTCACCTCCAGTCTCCGAATCAGGCGCCGAAGATAAAACTGATTGCCTCGATCCTGATCCAATTTGCGGGCACTGGAGGCAAGGTCCACCGGCGCGGAAATCCCGACAGCCCCAATGATGTCTGGATAATCAGGACGTTCACCGACAAATTTTAGCGTGAGATTTCCTCCCAGGCTAAACCCCGCCAATGCCACCGCACGCCCTGCCCTCCTTACATGATCGATCACAGACGCGAGGTCGTCTGTGTCGCCGCTGTGATACGACCGTGCCAGGCGGTTCGGTTCGCCGCTGCAGCCGCGATAGTTCCATGCCGTCACATCCCATCCCGCTTCAGCGAATACCGAGGCCAAACCCATCACGTAACCATCTCCTGAAGACCCCTCGAGTCCGTGCGAAATCACCAAGATCCGCGAGGACCCGGTCTCAATAGAGTCGAGATCGAGAAAATCCCCATCTGCCAACTCGAGCCGCTCCCGCGCGTAGCCTACCGGCGCGCGACAGGGCAGGATCGCAGGCAGAATCGTTTGGATGTGGCAGTTCGCCAGCCACCATGGTGGTGCGAATCGGGACTGGACGACGGGCATATTTAGAAAAATCTTGCCGTCTATCCCGATCTATAGCGATGCAAGATTGACAGCACCTCGAAATCGGAGGACTAACTATGCGTATGCCAACCAATGTTATCGGCGGCCCGCTCGAATGCTGCTGCACCTCTCCCATGTCCGGATTTTACCGCGATGGATTTTGTAAAACCGGCCCTGGTGATGTCGGTCTGCATACCGTTTGCGCTGTAATGACCGATACGTTTTTGGCGTTTTCGCGTGAGCGCGGCAACGACCTCATCACGCCCAGAGAAGAATACGATTTCCCCGGATTAAAGGCTGGCGACCGGTGGTGCCTGTGCGTGAGCCGCTGGCAGGAAGCATTTGAGGCGGGCGTGGCGCCGCAGGTCGTCCTTGAGGGATGTCATGCGTCCGCGCTGGAGTTCGTGGATCGTCAGGACCTCGAAGCGCACGCAGTCCCGTCTTAGCCGTCGTAGTTGCTGCTCGGTGCCTCAGCAAGCACCCGCACTACTACGGCGTCGGTGTCGGTTGTTCCTTAAAAACGTCGCCGATTGACTTCCCTGCATCTTTGAATGCGGACCCGATGCCCTCGAAAGCGGATTGCGCATCACGCAGCGAGTTGACCATGCGGGCGGCGCGGAAATCGCCGCGCAAATTCGATGCCATGCTTTCGACAGCAGCGGCCTCTCCGGTTCGACCGGACAGAGTCAGTTCCTCAATCTGGGTATCCAGTTTTTTGAATCCTTGTTCTATTTTTATTTGGGCGTCGGGCGTCGGGTTTGCCTTATACGCAGCAAGGTCCCGCCGGATGGAATCTAGAGTCCGGTCTGGAGAATCGCATCCTGTAAGGCCCAATGCGATGACACCAAAAAGTAGCATCAAGAAAAAACGTCCCGCCTGCATATTAGGCTCCTGCTGAAAATGTGTCTTCGCCGGCCGTCGCGCCGTGAGCCACTTGGATATCCAAGCGGTTCGCTGCGAGGTGCGTGGCGACATGAAAAACATCCTCTGCATCGGCTCCAATCGCTGCGGCAATGGCGTCTGCTGTGAGGGCACTGCCGGATTCTGCCTTGAGCGCCGCGACCACCTTGTCTTGGACTTCCAGCACTTTTGCAGCTGCCTTTTTCCCGGCTTCAACGCCTGGCTGATGGTAGGCGTTGATGCTGACAAGGGATCCATAGAACCCGACGGCCCGTTCATACAGCCCAATGAGGAGGCCCAAATTAAATGCGTCAATTTGCGGGATGGTGACGGTGATCGATTCCCGTCCGCCCTCATGAAGTGCAGTGCGGGTGCCCCGGAGGAACCCATGCAAATAGTCACTGCTCGTGACGCCGGGTTCCACTTCCATCTCCGGGCTGTCGGCGCCCTTGAGGACCTCGATGAATGTAATAAAGAAATTATTCACTCCATCGCGGAGTTGCTGCACGTAGGCGTGCTGATCGGTAGAGCCCTTGTTTCCGTAGACAGCGATCCCCTGATTGACGACATTGCCAGCGAGATCCAACTGCTTGCCCAGCGACTCCATCACGAGTTGCTGCAAATAGCGGCTGAACAAAAGCAGCCGGTCTTTGTAAGGCAGAACCACCATGTCTTTCAGTCCGCGGCCCTTACCGGCCTGCCACCACATCAACGCGAGCAGCATCGCCGCGTTTTGACTCACGTCAGCCATGCGGGTTTTTGCGTCCATGGCTTTTGCTCCATCAAGAAACGCCGGGATATCCAGGCCTTGGATTGCCATCGGCAGAAGCCCTACCGCGCTCATCACGGAAGTCCGGCCACCAATCCAATCAAACATGGGAAAGCGCTGTAGCCAGCCCTCAGTTTTTGCTGTCTCATCAAGCAGGCTTCCATCGCCGGTGACTGCCACAAACTGCTTCGCGAACGGAATCCCAGCCTCCGACATCGCATGTTGCGCAGCGAGCATGCCGTTGCGCGACTCTTTGGTGCCGCCCGATTTTGAAATCACGGCGACCAACGTCGTGGCAAGGCGGCCTCCGATCTGAGCGAAGACTTTATTGAACCCATCGGGGTCCGTGTTATCGAAGAAATGCACCTTCACCGGGTTGTCCACACTCCAAAGCGCGTCATTTACCAACTCCGGGCCAAGCGCCGATCCGCCGATCCCAATGGAAAGCAGGTCGGTGAACTTTTGTCCATTGGCTGCTTTAATTTTCCCCGCATGGACCTCTGCCGCGAAGGCAAGAATGTCATCGCGGGTTTTATTCACGTCGTTTTGAAGTTCCGCGGTGGGTGCCAGCGAAGCATCGCGGAGCCAGTAATGGCCAACCATACGGTGCTCGTCAGGGTTAGCAATACCGCCAGCCTCCAGCTCTTTCATTGCGGCAAAGGCGGCGTCCGCCTTCGACTGCATCGATGCGAGGAAATCGTGCGCAAAATCCATTCGGCTGATGTCGAGCGAGAACCCGAGTTCAGGGTAACGGACGAAATGCGCTTGAAATCGGGGCCAGAGGGAAGTTGAGCTCATGCACAAAGAAGAGCTAGTATTGCACCGAATGGCAAACCGAAATCCAGATTGTGACAGCGAGTTTACGTTCCTAAACGGATATATGGACAATGCAGAAGCGCTCATCGCGTGCGGCGAGGCACTGGCACGTCAGTTGAAAGCCCCGCGAATCCTCTCGTTGACAGGCCCGCTCGGAGCCGGAAAGACGCACTTCGTCAAAGGGCTGTCACGCGGACTGGATTGCCTCGCAGAAGTCAGCAGCCCGACATTCACCTTGGTGCACGAATACGATGGGGGACGGTGCCCGTTGGTTCATTTGGATTTCTACCGGCTGGAATCTGCTGCCGACCTGGATGCGCTCGGGTGGCAAGATTACCTCGCAGAACCATGCATCATCGCTGTCGAGTGGGGGGATCGCTTTCCCGAGGCTCTACCGGCAAACTGCCTCCGCGTGGCAATTTCTATCGACGGCGACGGTCGTCGCATCCAGATCGGGGGTGCAAAGTGAACGTGCTGGCGCTGGATTGCTCGGGACCCCAGGGGTCCGTGGCCGTCGTGTCGGGGGGACAGACCCCGTTTTTCAAGTCGTTTGATTGCCCCCGCGGGCGAGGAACTGAGGTTTTTGAAATCTTGAACGAGGCCGTTTTAGTCTGCCCACGAATTCACCGCATTGTCGTCGGAACAGGCCCTGGATCATACAACGGCCTGAGGATTACAGCCGCCGCTGCCGAGGGGATCGCGCTGGCGATCGGATGCGATCGCATGGGAGTTCTGTCTTTGCTGGGATTGGACGGAGATGATGACTTCTGGGCGGCCGGTGACGCTCGTGGCGGCACGCTTTATCTGGCTCGAATCACCGGCGGCATTCTCGTCGGCGAGATTGCGGTAATTCCTCGGCCCGATGCCATCCACCGCATAAATGCAGAGGGATCCGGACTGCGCGTCTTAGTTCCATCCCTGATCGAAGGATTGGACCACGCCGAAATTGCGCATCCCGATGCTCGGCGACTTGCGGTCCGGGGTGCCATAGGACCATCGATGGACCGGATTTCGCCCTATTACGCAAAACCTGTTCATATCACCTCGCCGTCGACGAACCGTGCGACGCTCGCTGCGACATCCCACTCGTCAGCGCTCTCGCATGGAGAAGAGTTGCGCCGTTTTCCGCAGTGATTGCGCTTAAATTATGACGCAATTGTAACACAATTTTCTCTCAAGGTACCGATCTCCCCCAGGGTTCTAAAATCCGGAGCCGCGGGGCTTGCGCGGCACGGGACCTGGACGGCACCTGTCCTTGCCTCCGCCCGGAAGCAAGCGCTTCTGACGTGCATAGACATCGAACGAACCAATCCCACGCCCTGCATTGCATGAGACTGACCTCGCGATTTTCAATGTTGAAGTTGCTAAGCTAATCACGGGGGTTCTGATGAGATGTGCGGCGGGCATTGAGATGTCCGCTGTCCATAAATCAGCAGAAAAGCTCTTGGAATTGAGCGGAGGAGTATGCGCCGTGATCCGATCGCCATCCGGTGCGCTGGCAGTTTC
>JBDNGG010000260.1:0-5795 GCA_041689405.1 Terrimicrobiaceae bacterium
AAATTGAAACTTACAATCCGCGGGAGTAAGAGCCCGCAACGTTTCCGCCACATTACCTCTATGATCACAAAGACAACTCTTGAAAAAACAGCCTATCTGAACTTCAGTTACCGCTTCGCAGCCCGCGATCCGAAAGGGGATGTCTATCCCTGGAAATCACGCCAAAATGGGGGGTTGCCGTGGGAGGGGTTTGAGAAGGCGGCGTGGTTGCATCACACCACGGGGGTGCCGGTCACGTGGATGGTCGATTCGGTTGCGCTTGAGCAGGCAGGCCGACGTCTTGCGAAGTTTTCGGAGGTGTATGGGGATGAAATCGTGCTGAGTCTCGAAGCTTTCGCGGCCCAACCGATGTTCGCCAAATTCGGAGTGGAGCAAAAGGCGTTCGGCATGCGCAATTACGGTCGTGAGGAGTTAGTCAAAATCATGACAGGCATGCGACGCTACGCGCAGGATGTGCTCGGGCGCGATGTCCGGATCGGAGCCGGGTATTGGTGGAGTGCGGATGTGATTGCTGCCGCCGAGGAATGCGGTTTCGAGGGGCTTTGGGGGCTTTGCTGGGATCAACACGGAATCGACGGGGCCACGCACCGTGGATCCCCTTGGTTTCCCTACTATGCTTCTGCATCGGAATTTCGTGCTCCGAGCGCCAATGAAAACGGCCTGCTTCTCTTTCCGTGGTATCGGGCCGATCTCGGAAACGCGTTTCTTTACAATGACCATCCGCCGTTCACCACGCACAGTGGGGAGTTGGCCCGCTGGTGTCTGGATTACCCCCGTGACTATGTGAACGCCATGCTTAACCAAGCCGTGCTTGAGGCGAAGATCAGTCCGTTTTCCTACACGGAGTTTCATCTCGAATGCGACTGGATTGATTCCTCGGGCATCTTCCATGATGAGGAGATGAGCCCGGCCACTGAGGTCTGGGCCATCCAGAAAGCCTGCGTCCGGGAGGCTGTGGGTTGGAAGCAGTTCCAGATTGGCTCGATCAATGACTTTCTGCAATGGCACCGCGAACGGTTTTCGCGGACAACGCGTCACACCCTGTGGTGGACCGATCCGTTCGGGGAACTTCCGCCATTGGAATTTAGCGCCGATGCGGACGCGCTTATGGTGCGCGATACGAACGGAAACATTGTGGCGCGCCAGAGCTACAGCGGCGGTCGCCTTGGCGAGATGGACGAAGGCTTCCGCGACCGTGTGGGTTTGCGCCGTAAATTGGCTCCGGACGCAACGCTTTCCGCCGTGCTGGTGAACCGCTTGCGTATGAACATGGGGCGGGATGAGGAACTCCTAGTCCAGGGAGTGAAGCACGAGCAATGATATGAACCCCTTGAACAACAGCGAAACATCTGGGCCTTGCGATTCATGGCGCGCCTTGCGCGACGCTGGAGATTCGAGGTGGCAGAGATCTCCTTTCCCCCTCTCCCAACTTAGTATGAATCAAGACATGCATCCTGACCACGAAGACTACCGTTCCCGCCCCGAGTTGGCCGCCTATTACTCTGACCATAAGCTGATGTGGCGGAATGTGATCCTGATCGGGATCTCTAATTTTCTTTTTTGGTCACAATTTCCGAATCGCTTTCGTGATGGGCATCGTTAAGAGCACGGTCGGATTGCTCATGTTTTTCATCCACAGGCGGGTGATGCAAAAGCCGTTGCGGTCTGCTTCTGCGGAGCCGTTGGAGGCTGTTGAGATTTCAGACGAAACGTAACTCTTCCGTTTATCAGGCCCTCATTTTTCTAACCGCTTCCAACTCCACCCCAAAAATCCCAAAGAACTGAACCTCTTGGAACTTATGAGTAACAAAATCTCCTCCCACAAAATCCGCGTTGGTTTGTTTGGGGTCGGGCTCGACACCTATTGGCCGCAGTTTAAGGGACTGCGCGAGCGACTCGTTGGCTACCAGGAACAGATCGGCAAGCAGATCAAGACCCATGGAGTGGAACTCGTGGATGCGGGTTTGGTGGACTCGCCGGAGAAGGCGCGCGTGGCGGCCGCCCTTTTTCGAAGCGAGGATGTGGATTTGATCTTTCTCTCTATTTCCACCTACGCGCTGAGTTCAACGGTGTTGCCAGTCGTTCAACACGCACGGGTGCCGGTGGTGGTGCTTAATCTTCAACCGGTGGCGCAACTTGATTACGCGCGATTCAACGCGCTCGGTGACCGCGGCCTGATGACCGGCCTGTGGCTCGAACATTGCCAGGCCTGTAGTGCGCCGGAGATCGCCTGCGTCTTTAACCGGGCGGGCATTCCCTTCCGTCTGGTGACCGGCCACCTGCAGGACAACGACGCTTGGCGCGAGATAGGCGAATGGGTCGAAGCGGCCAAGGTGGCCAGCGTCATGCGCCAGAACCGCGTCGGCGTGCTTGGCCATTACTACTGCGGGATGCTCGATGTTTACAGTGACCTGACCCAGCAGGCTGCCGTATTCGGCAACCACTTTGAGATGCTCGAAATGTGCGAACTCCACGCGCTTCGCCAAACGGTCACCAAAGCGCAGGTCACCGCGAAAATCCGTCAACTCGAGAAAGCGTTTGCTGTCTCCCCCGAGTGTGAGCCGGCCGAGATCGAGCGCGCCGCCCGCACATCGGTCGCGCTTGACAGGCTTTGTGAAAAGCATCAGCTTGGCGCGCTGGCATACTACTACGAAAGCCTGCCTGGCACCGATTACCAGGATATCGTCACCAGCGTCATTGCCGGCAATACGCTGCTGACGGGCCGGAACATACCCGTCGCCGGCGAGTGCGAGATCAAGAATGTTCAGGCGATGAAGATCATGGACGCGTTTGGTGCGGGCGGCTCGTTCAGTGAATTCTATCTGGCCGATTTTAAGGATGATGTGGTCTACCTCGGGCACGACGGCCCGGCGCATTTTTCCATTGCCCATGGCTCAGTCGGTCTCGTGCCGGTGCCTGTTTATCACGGAAAACCCGGTCAAGGGCTCTCGATTCAGATGACCGTTCAGCATGGGGCGGTTACGTTGCTGTCGGTCGTACAACGCGGCGACGGCAGGCTCTTTCTACTCGTGGCCGAAGGCGAGTCGGTGCCTGGGCCGATTCTGCAAATCGGGAATACAAACAGCAGATACCGCTTCCCTCTCGGTGCCAAAGCATTCCTGAACGAATGGTGCAAGGCCGGGCCAGCGCATCATTGTGCAATCGGGGTCGGGCATTTTGCCTGTAAAATCGAAAAACTGGGAAATTTGCTCGGGCTGGATGTTCTTCAAGTTTGTTAACCGGAAACCAATATGAACCCCAGAACTCCTTTACAGTTCAAATCCGGCATGAAGCCGAGCGAGCCCGATCTATTTATTTTTGCTCCAGAAGCCCGCTGGATCTGGGGCCACCCCGTGGATGGCGACTACTTCCCAGCCAACACATTCTGGAAATTTCGACGAAATATTGAGTGGCCGGATTCCCCTTCGGCAGTGCATATCCACCTGACCGCATCCACCCGTTATCAGCTACATTGCAATGGGAATTTCGTCGGTGAGGGCCCGCCGCCGTGCGATCCAGCCCGGCAAATCGTTGATACACACGAACTGACGTCCTTCCTGAAACCCGGTGTCAACCGGATCGCCGTGCTGGTGCATCATGCTGGGGTGCCGACCTTCAACTACTCCGCCGCGCCTGGCGGTTTGCTGGCCCAGTGCGACTGGACGGGGGGGCGGGTGGTCACCGACGCAGGATGGTGGGTGGCGCGAGCGGACGAATACAACCCTCACAGCCACAAGCGAGCCCTCCAACTCGTGCAGAGTGAAATCGTGGATCTGCGGCGCCGGGAAAAGGGATGGATGATCCTAGATCCTGACCTGACGGGTCGGCAGTCTAATAACTACGGAGCTTTCTGGCGTCCCGCCCATGAAGCCTGGGTGCCTGGTCTTGAACCATGGAGTTCGTTCGTTTTGCGAACTATTCCATTTAGGCACATCGAAGCGCCGCACGATGCTGCGCGTCTGATTCGGATCGCACAGGTGGGGTCGAACCCTGACCCTTGGGATTTGACTCATCTGGCTAAGCAAGTCGCCCGCGAAGTGGTCGATGCGGAAGAGATTTCTCCAGTCCCCGCTTTTGGATTGGAATGTCCGCTCCACCTTTCGTTGGAGCGCGGGCTGGACCGCTTGCTATTGTTTGATCTCGGCGGGTATTTTTGCGGTCAACCTTTCATCGAGGTTGAAGCGGAGGCGGGAATGACTGTGGATGTTTCGCTCGGGGAAGCGCTCTTTTGCGGGTGGGTCAATCCACGCTATCCGAAAATGTTGTCTGCCAACTTCACCGACCGCGTCGTCTTCGAGCAGGGAGCCAACGAATGGCGGGCTTTTCACTGGGGGGCCGGCCGGTATCTGCAGCTCACACTGCGCGGCCCAGGCACGATTACTTTGCGCCGTGCCGGAATAGTGCCTTCTTACTATCCGCTGGAGCTGGTCGGGAGCTACCGCAGCGGCGATGAACAGCTTGATTGGCTTTGGGAGACGGCAGCCCATACCATCCGATGCTGCTTTCACGACCAGGTCGTGGACTGCCCCACGCGCGAGCAGGCCCAATGGGTGGAGCATGTTAGCGCGCCCGCGAATTGGTGCGCATTCGGCGATCCCCACCTCGTCCGTAAAATGCTGATCCAGGTATCTGAGTCCGAGTTGCCTGGCGAACCCGGCTGCCTGCGCACTCCGTGGCCTGCGGCGGTTCCCTGCCAGACGCGCAGTGCGTGGACCAACCTGCCGGACCAACAATTGGTGTGGGTGGACCTGATCCGCCAGCACGACGAGGAGTTCAACGACTTGCCTTTGGTTCGGCGGCTGCTTCCGGTCGTGGAGAGGGTGTTCGCTTACCATCAGCGTGCTTTGAATGATGCAGGGCTGTTGGATACGCGGTGCTTCCCCGAGGGAAGTTGGTTCTGGATCGATTGGGAACAACGCTACAAGGAAAAGGAAATTGCCAGCCTTAACTTCTTCGAGGCCATGATTCTGCGCTCGGGGGCAATGCTGGCCTGGCGCGCGGAGCGTCCCGATTTGGCGGAGCAATGGACCAGAGACGCGGAGCAGTTGGCTGCCACCGCCCATGCAGTTTTCTTCGACCAAGGCACGGGGCTTTATTGCGAGGACCGCGAGCGGAAGCGCCCATCGCAGATTGCCACGGTATTCGCGATCCTGGCCGGTGCATGCCGTGACGATGAGGTGGACGGTCTGCTGGATCGGGCGCTGGCCCCGCCGGAGGGGACGGATATCGGAGGATCGCACTTTTACATTTATTTACTCCCCTTGCTATCCCGGCATGGGCGGACGCAAACCGCGCTGGATTTGATTCGAGCCAGCTATCGGGAGATGTTCGACGCGCGGGTTCCCGTTTTATGGGAGAATTTCTCGCTTGGTCATGAAATTGCGCCCGAGAGCGCGCCGTCCGGAAATTCGAACGAGGCCGGGTTGCTGGAAGGAGCGGAACGTGATGTGCACTTTAAGCGGATGCGCAGCGGGGAGAGCCGCTGCCACGCCTACTCCGCCGCGCCATTGGTTTTCTTGAGTCGATGGGTTGTGGGGGTTCGTCCCTTGATGGCAGGGTGTGACGAGATCGTCATTGAGCCGCGCATGGATCTGCTGGACGCTTGTGAGGCGGTCGTGGCGTCCCCCCGCGGACCCATCTCCGTTCAGTGGAGCCCCGACCCTTCGGTTGTCGGTGGAAAACTTTTTGCTTGGAGCGCGCCGGAAGGCATGACAGTGCACATTAAACCGTGGCAGCGCAACGCCCCGTCGAAAGGCAACCTCAACGTGTCGTTAGGGAACAGATTGGCAGAGTGA
>JBDNGG010000261.1:0-10434 GCA_041689405.1 Terrimicrobiaceae bacterium
AAGTGGTGGCGGGGGTTGGATTTGAACCAACGACCTTCAGGTTATGAGCCTGACGAGCTACCAGACTGCTCCACCCCGCGATTAGGCCTTTAAAGTAATCAACCGTGGGAAATGAGCAAGGGAAATCGAGAAAATTTTGTCGAGCATTGTCTATCCTTGGAGAATCGGGGCGGGTGTTGTAATTTCCGGAGGAAATGGAAATGCGGCAGCGGAGGCTCAAGGTATTAAAGGAAATTTTCGGTCACGATGGATTTCGTCCTTTGCAGGAGGAGATCGTTGAGGCGGCGCTTGCCGGTCGCGATGTGTTCGCATTGCTACCGACTGGCGGTGGAAAATCGCTTTGCTACCAGTTGCCTGCGCTGCTTCGCAATGGGCTGACAGTCGTTGTATCGCCTCTGATCGCACTGATGAAGGATCAGGTAGATAGTTTGACTGCAAATGGAGTTGCTGCCACGTATTTGAATTCCTCCTTGGCTTCAGGGGAATCCCGGAGGCGTCTCCGTGGTTTGCACGGGGGGGAATACAAGCTTTTGTATGTTGCCCCGGAGCGGTTGATGTTGTCTGGGTTTTTAGAAGACGTGGTGGGGTGGAAGCCCGGTTTGGTCGCGGTTGACGAGGCACATTGCATCAGCGAGTGGGGGCATGATTTCCGCCCGGAATATCGACGCCTGGCTGAATTGCGTGCGGTCATTCCGGACGTGCCGATGATGGCGCTGACTGCAACTGCAACGGAGCGCGTGCGGGAGGACATTGTTCGCTTGTTGGCACTCAGGGATCCTTTGACATTCCAAGCGAGTTTTAATCGACCCAACCTTCTCTACCGGGTGGTTCCGAAAGCAGACTCGCATGGACAGTTGATCGATTTCCTGAGTAAACGCCGGGATGAGAGCGGGATTATTTATTGCTGGTCGCGGAAGGGTGCGGAGTCGCTGGCGGATAATTTGCGGCAGGGAGGATTTGCCGCGGCTCCGTATCATGCAGGACTTTCACCCGACGAACGCTCGCGCAACCAAGAGGCATTTCTGCGCGATGATATCCGGCTGATTTGCGCAACGATTGCTTTTGGGATGGGCATCGACAAACCCAATGTTCGCTTCGTTGTCCATTACGACTTGCCGAAAAATCTCGAAGGTTACTATCAGGAAACCGGCCGAGCGGGACGCGACGGGTTACCGTCTGAGTGCCTCTTATTTTTCAGCCGCGGCGATGCCGTAAAACAAAGGCACTTTATTGACGAGAAAGAAAACGAGGACGAGCGGCTGACGGCGATGCGCCAACTCGAGCAGATGATGACGTATGCCGAGTGTCCTGAATGTCGAAGAAGGTCGCTGCTTGGGTATTTTGGTGAGACATTTAGCGAACCGAATTGCGGCGCGTGCGACAACTGCCTGAATCCCCGCGAGACATTCGACGCGACGGTCCCGGCGCAGAAATTCTTGTCCTGTCTTTACCGAATTCGCCAAGCCAGTGGCTGGGCGTTCGGGTTAAATTATACCATTGAAGTATTGACGGGAGCGAAGACAGAAGCTGTGCGGGCGAGGGGGCATGATCGTTTGCCGACGTATGGAATCGGGAAGGATGTGTCGGTTCCGGAGTGGAAACATATTGCTTCCGAGCTGATCCGTGTCGGCTATGCGATGCGTGCGGAAGGGAAGTTTCCAACGGTGGACATTTCGCAAGACGGGCTGGATGCAATTAAGTCCCGCCGAAAAATTGAACTCACTGCCTCGGTAAAAGTCGAGCGGGTGCGGCGCAAAACTAGCCGCGATGATTTCGACTACGACCAGGCGCTCTTCGAAAAACTCAGAGCCGTGCGCTACGATCTTGCAAAGGAACGCGACGTGCCAGCCTATGTCATATTCTCCGATGTGACGCTGCGTCATATTGCACGCACTTATCCAAAATCTGGTGATGCTTTTGCAGCCTTGCCAGGCGTGGGGCGGCGCAAGATGGAGGAGTTTTCTGATGTATTTCTTGATGTGGTCGCCGGGCATGTGGCTGATGCCGGGAGGCAGGAATTTTCGGATGAATCACCGGGAGAGGTGCGTGTGTCGGAGCCACCGCGACGGCCATTATCAAAAGGCGGGACCAATCGCGAATCGGTACGGGCATTCCTCGCGGGAAATTCTCCGGATGTGATCGCGAGTGAACGGAACGTGCGGGTCGAAACGATTATCGACCATTTAGCAAATGCGTTTGCAGAAGGCGAAGACATCGACCTCGCCGACCTCATTCCGCTTAAGTTGCGCCCTGATATTGAACGGGCGTTTGCCGGGGACTGGACGCTTCGATTGGCCGATGTCAAAAGCCGGTGTCCAGAGCAGGTTTCTTACGCACACCTTAAGATTTTTCGCGCGATGCAAACTCGTGAACTTCGCAAGGCTTCCGCCGACAACATTTGAGCTAGAAGCGCAGGAAATTTTTCCGGGCAGCCGAGGACAGTCGGCGTAAGTCACTGTGCATGTCCTCGAGGGTGTTGGCGCTTGCCAATAACGCTACGGACTGCTCAGGAAATGCTTCGATCAAAAGTTCGATTTGAGTGATCATGCGATCAACCAACATTGAGAGGCCGTTGATTTCATCCAAGGTCTTTTGGTCGGTGAGGCTTTCATCCACGGTCGCCCGCAGGATATCTGCGCGATAGCGCACCCAGCTCACTGCTGCAGGCACGGCATTGCGTCCACCGACAAGAAATCCATCTGTCGAAAAGGCGGGTGGTGTCGGCAGGCCTGGTCTTTCAGGAACAATGCTCTCAAGATTGTCGGCAATGCCCAAGGTGCCTTGATGCGGGAGGAGCGTCGGCGTAATGAACAAGATCAAGTTCTTTTTGAGCTGATTACGACCCTTGCTTTTGAATGCCTCACCGAGAAGCGGGATATCTTTCAAAAACGGAACGCCATTATTCACGGTGACGTCATTGGCTTCATCCAATCCGCCAATTGCAAGCGTGTAACCCGAAGCCACCGAGAGCGCGGCGCTGAAGACCCGCGTGCTTGCAACCGGGTATAAATCCTGATTCTGGCCAATGCGGACTTCTGCGAGGATATTTGAAATCGAGATCGTAACGTTTAAGGCGATTGATCCGTTCGACATTTCCTTGGGAAGAACATTGATGATTGTGCCGATGGGCAGGTAGCTCACGCTGGATGCGGTGGTGCCACCAATGCCCTGAGTGACGGAAGATGAAGACGCGAGCACGGGTTGGTTAACCACGCTACGGATTACTACTTCACGGTTATTGCGCGTGAGCACTCGGGGGTATTGGACCTGACTGCTGTCGCGATCCTGCATGAACGCTTGGAGGGTAATGGCTACGTCGCTGGCCGAAAGCACCGCAGAGTAAGGCATTCCCGTTTGCGCGATGTACCGCCGGGTGTTTTGCTGGTAGTCGAAGGTTGATCCGTCCGGCGGGGGTGTCCCCGTGAGACGATCATTGAGTTGTTCGCTGTTTACGCTGATTTCACCGCTCGGCGTCGCCTGAATATTACGCGCAGCAACGGTAAATCCATTCTGAAGCGTGCCGGACCAATCAATGCCAAGGTTCTCCCGCGGATTTTTATTAGTCTCCAGAAACTTCACTTCGATGGCGATGAGTGGCTGGGGGCGGTCCATGGAAGTGAGGTAACCTGCGACCCATTCCTGCTGTTGACGGGTGGCGACGATGTAAAGCGTATTGGAATCTGAGTTCCAGATCACCTGCGGACCCCCCGGTTCGCCCGCGACGTTGGTGCCTACCATGCCAGTTTGTGGTTGAACCGATTGTGGCACACCTAGGAGGGATGGAGTGTCCACGCTAACCTCACCGGTGTTGGTCGCCGAAAATCCTGTCGTCGGAATACCAAGAAGCGACTTAATGTCATCAACGAGCTGTGTCGGATCGGATTTGAAGATGTTCGTCACGCCTTGCAGCGATAGTCCCAGATCGGGAACTGAGGTGTTGCCAGTGGCTGCGCTGGAACTGGAATTGGTGGTCGGGGCTGATGAGCTTGCGCTGTCCGCCGATGAGATTTCCTCCTGCGTGTTATACTTCAGCTTGTAGATCCGCGCGACGAGTTCTTTGTTGTCAAAAGGCCGGAGGAACCAAACCCCGTCTTCGTAGAATAACGCCACTCCATTGGCCTTCGCGATCACCTCAAGAGCGCGAAAGGGGCTGGCGCGCAGCGTGAATGTAACAAGACGCTCTTCAGCATCGGCAACCTCCGGAACGGAAACGTAAGAAATTCCAGCATCTGATGCCAAAAAGCGCAGCACATCGCGCAGGGATGCCCGATTGAATTCGTAGTCGCGCTCCGGTTGGCTTCTGAGCAGGGCTGCAGTCCGGCTTTCACCGGATGTCACTGCTTCCGCGGACGATGAGGTCGAACCTTGTCCGATTGCCGACATCGCCGTCGCAACTAGAATGCACATCGCAAAACACAGGAAAATATGAGAAATAGCTAGACGAGATCGGGTCTGCTGAATGCCGATAATTTCGTGGCGGGCGTAGTGCAACATGGGCGCTATTTTGAATGATTGAGAAGATTGCCGTTGCCGAAGATACGTCGGGGTGATTAAGTATCTCTAGCGCAACAACGGAAGTCTGCATACGGAATACACCATCATCCGTGAGCAAAAGTCCAGACACTTTATTTTTCACTCTAATTCCTGGCGGGGTTTCGCGCCGGTTGGCGAAGCTTGCCTTTGGGGGATGGCGGGCATTTACGCTGATTGAAGTGCTGTTGGTCGTATCAGTCATAGCGATCCTTGGCGGCCTCGGCGTAGCAGTGGTAACCAACGTGCAAGAGACGAGCCGTTTCAATAAGCTGTCAAACGATGTCGCTGTCATCAACTCCGCTGTGGAAATTTACAAAGCGAGCGGAGGATCCTTCGCCGAATCTTCCACGGTTGACGGTGTCCTGACCAAATTGAAAACCCGTAGCGACGCCACTTCTTCTAATCAGATCGCGGGGTTTCGGGGACGTATGATCGACCCGCGTCTCATGGCGGAGTTCCAATCATCTGACGAGGCGTCGTCTTCGCAATCCCGTGCGATTTGGAATCCCGCGACACAGCGGTTTGAAATGGTTGCTTCGGGCTCTGCGGGTGTGAAGCGATTCCTGTTCGATGACGCAGCGGGAGCAGTGAACTACGGCACGGAGTCCCGCGAAACAGCAAACAAGCTGGGAACGGAAACGGATTGGGTCTGGGATTACGAGGACGGGGTTGCATCTGCGCCGGTCGCTCCGGTGCGTCCGAGTGTGGGCAGCGCAGCAGCTTCGACGGCACCGACTGCTCCCGGTGCGCAGCAACTCAGCGCGCCGACCTTTTCACCTGCTTCAGGGTCGTTCCCGATTTTTGATTTTCCGCAGCAAATATCTCTTGTGAATCCGAATGCCGCAGGGGTTTCACAGCTTTGGTATGACACCGGAGGCGGTGAGGTTCTCTACACCGGGGGATCAATTAGCGTCGCCGCCGGTTCCGGGATCAGCGCTCACGCAAGAAGTATCGATCCCGATCGCTGGACAGACAGTAATCCGGTGAGCGGAACTTGGCAGGGTGTGCCTTTTGTGCTTTCGGTGGCGCTCTCGGCTACTAACACGTCAATATCTTACCAGCAGGCTGGAGGAAGCTTGCCCGGCGCTCCGAGCATCGATTTGGCAACGGCTTCGGTGGTCATATCGAATCTTTCGGAGATTCCGAACTCGTTCCGATCTAGTACTCAATTCCAAGTTTTCTGGACATACGACGGAACCGATCCGCTTACGTCCGGGACGGCGGTCAGTGGCAGTACGTTTCAGAATGGAGTGGTGCCGTTCACGGTTGACTTCGGACTCGCACGATGGTCATCAGCTTCAAGCTCCTTACAGATCCGCGCGGCAGCACGGGCGGTGAATTCTTCAGCGTTTGCGAGTTCGGCGGTTCAGTCATTGACAATCAATATTGCTCCGACGCAACTGGCACCGCCATATATTGACCCGCCGAGCACTGCACGCTCAGCCGATCTGCCCATTTATATTTATCCTGCCATTGGTGGATACTATCCCGTTGGGACCAGGGCATATTATGCGTTGGGGGGGGCGGATCCGGGAATAGCCGCTGGTGGACCTGCCAGCGGGACGTTGTACTCGAGCGCTTTTACCGCAGGTTCCTCGGACGGATCCGCAATCGTCAAAGCCCGCTATTACGGACCGCAGGGGCTGACGCAGTGGTTTACTCCAAGTAATGTGTCCACGTCGATTTATACCGTTGGTGCGGGAGGGACGGGTGCCGTGGTTGGGGACGCAACACTCAACGGAACCTACATCGGTTCATTGATTCTGATTTCGACGAAAAATTTTAATCTCAATAATGGATCAATAATTAAGGCCGGAAATCTATTTGTTCGGGGAACACCCGCAGTCGACACATCCAACGGCGGCGTGATTCAGGGGCGACAGTTCTTGACTGATGGGACCGAAGTGATTCCTGCAACTGATACGCGGCAAGTGGTGGATCTCACTGGGAGCGCGTCTCCAAACAACTACACGATTCGTTTAAACCAAGGCTCAACAATCGAAGGGAAAATTTTCCGCCGGGTCAATATCTTCGTTCCCCCCCCGGTGGCTGCTCCGCCTGCAGCAACTGGCAGTGGGAACCTGAATATAAGCTCGCAGCCCTCGTCGGCTATCAGTCCCTCTACCGCAGCCAATATCAACCTCAATAGTGGCGCGGGGAATGTCCGACTTCTACCTGGGAACTGGGGCAATATGAGTGCGGGCTCAGGGACGAGCTTCATCATCGGCGTCGCTGGCTCCACTGAACCCACGGTTTATAATTTTCGGGGATTGACCCTGAATAGTAATAGCACACTGACAGTGGTCGGCCCCGTGATCCTCACCATAGATCAAGGGATTAGCATAAGCTCGTCGGTAATGGGAAATCCGGATCATCCCGAATGGCTCAACCTTCGCGTTCACTCGGGCAACGTGAGCATTAATAGCAGCGCCGCTGGTTATGCCAACCTCAACGCACCCGATAGCAATGTGAGTCTGAACGGCATCTTCACAGGAAGCGTGATTGCAAAGACATTGACGATCAATGGCAATGGTGTCGCAATCACCCAAGCCACTGTAACTGACCAATAGAACCGTTTGAAAATCCTTACGTAACATGGAAAATATCACCACCTCCACCCCGTTGGGAAAACGCATCATCGATCTCGCCGAAGGCGAGGGCATCAGCGACTTCTACGTCACTCCTGAAGAACCCCTTTCTTACAAAGCCAATGGGCAATTGATCATGGATTCGTTCGTATGGTCGCCGGAGGTGCTGCCCGAGATCCATCCCGGGTGCCTGGATTACGCAATGGACATCGGACCCCATCGGTTCCGGGTGAGTCGCATGGTCACGCGGGGGAAATTCCGATGGGTGCTGCGGTTGCTGCCAAGGGATATACCAGACCCGGAACGCATCAAAGTTCCTCTGCCCGCAGTGAAGGCGTTCTTAGAAGCGAAGAACGGATTGTTTTTGATTTGCGGAGCGACTGGCAGCGGCAAATCGACAACAATTGCCTCGATGATCAAATGCCGCGCCGAGCGTCGTCGGGAGCATGTGATTACATTTGAAGATCCGATCGAGTTTATCTATCCCGAAAACTTCCCGTCGCTGGTGTCCCAGCGCGAAATGGGGAGTGACGAGCACGACTTTGCGGGTGCGCTGCGATCTGCGTTGCGCCAGGCTCCGGATGTCATCGTGATCGGCGAGATCCGGGATGGCGAAACGGCGGAGATTGCGCTACAGGCAGCAGAAACCGGACACGCAGTAGTGGCGACCCTGCACACCTCGTCGGCATCTCAAACAGTGAGCCGGTTTCTCAAACTGATCCCGTCGGACCGCGTTGAGACAGCTCAGGCGACGATGGCGGACTGCTTGCGATTAATCCTTTGCCAGCGGCTCATGCTTGATCAGGAACAAGGCAAGCGCTTCCCCATTCATGAAGTCCTGTTGCAATATGACGGAGTTATCAACATCATCCGTCGTGGAGAATTTAAAAAACTCGATCAGGAGCTTGAGACAGGATGGAAACGGGGCATGAACAATTTCGATAAAAGCATCGAATTGCGCGAAATCGAAGGATTCAGGAGCAGTTCTCCCAAGCCGACTGGCTTCAGCCATGAGGAAGTCGAGGATTACATCGAGCACCAGAGGAAGATTGAAGTATGAAGCTGGGTGACCTCAAATCTGTCCTCACATTTGCGGCATTTCGTTCAGAGCCTGACGACCGTAACGCTGCATGGAATCGGCGTTTTTCAAAGCAACGAACACTCTTGCTCAACGTAAGTCGTGGCCACACGTCCTGGAAAATTCTATCCAAGTCCGGAAAGATCACGGATGGAGGATCGCAGGACGGAGATTTCAAGGAGATCATCACCAGCATGGCTCCGGAATGGAAGGCGCAGATCGACGATGGATGGTGCTGCGTATCGATGAATACCCGATACATCTTGAGTCTCGAGACCAACGTGTCACGCAAGCCGGGCGCGGAGGAAGTTATTCGCACCAACCCGCGGGCGGTCTTGGGAGCCCGATATGAAAAGGGGAAGCGCTATGCTTACACCAACAATCCAGAAAGCGGATCGACCATTCTCCTCACTGTCGATGAAGATCAAATCAAGCAGTTCGAATCCCTGCTGACGTCCTCGGGATTTAAGATCGGAAGACTGTGTTGCGGCACTTACGCAATGATGCGGCGACTACTCGAGACCGCGCATAGTATTAAAGAAAAGGAAACGAACCTCGCGAAGATCGAGCAGAAATCGTCTTACTTGGATATTGTGTGCTGCGATGGCTCGATTTGTGCCATGCTGGAAGGGGGGGAAGTATGGACCGAACTTCGCTCCCGCAGCGATCTATACAAAGACGGTGATTATCAACCGGCCATGGACGTTCTTTCGCCGCTCATTGCGCGACTTGATGAAGAGTCACAGATGCGATTTGTAGCAGACAACGATAGCTCGCCGATTCTGGACGCGCTGCGATCCCAATTCCCGCAGGCAGATATCACTGACTATTCTCAGCCGGACCATCTTTGGAGGGTTCTTATGGATTCCTGACAATGTATATCGCGCCACAAATTACTCACGATATCAAGACCGAGAGGGCCGATGTTCTGCCGCCCTTACCTAATGTCTTGCGGATTATTCCGATTATTTTTTACGCGATCGCCGCGCTATCGTTGGGGCTTCTTGGCCTCACGGTGTATCAGATCCGAGGTGCTACTGTCGGCTTGGAATCCGCACAGAAGCGTGCTCAGGAAACGCAACGGCAGATTGAGGAGACGCGCGCTGCTCGGGCGACTCTGGAGAATCGTGCGAAGTTAGCGGCTAACGTCCTCCAGTGGGTCGAGGGTGCGACCGCATTACAACCGCTCGCCGTAGCTCTCGGTCGGAGCATGGGCACAAAGGCGGCCCTCACCGAGTTGACGTTAAGCCGGGACGAGAAGGCACCACGACAGATCCAGCTTGCCTTGAAAATGCAGAGTGCGGACGCTTTGCAAATAGAGTCCACAATCGAAGCGGTTCGGCAATCCAGCTTCCGTCCATTTTCTGCCAAGCAAAGCCAAGAGGGCAACCGGGTAAGTTATGAAGTGAGTCTGATCCATCAAGCAGCGCCAGTCCCCAAGGAAATCTCTGAATCAGCCCCGGCAAATGAATAGAAAACATCTTGCTGCCATCATTGTAACCCTACTCATAGTGGTCTTCTTCCAACTATCGATGACGATCCGTGCGCGACTGTCAAAAATCGAAAAGGAACTGCTGGATGCAGAAATGTCCGCTAATTCTGCTGCGGCGTTGTTGGTTGGAGAGCAGGCGGGACTTAAAAATATGCAGGATAACTCGGCGGAAATGCTTGAATTTCTAAATCGCTGGGGCGATGCGATGAGCATTTTCGATACTCCGGATTCCGGGGAGTTGGCCGTGGCAGCCCGTGTGAAAGACGCGGAATTGGTCACGTTATCGCAGCGGTTTGAGGTTACGAAAAATCAAAATGAAAGCATTCCTCGACTGATTCGGGCTCATCTCACTTTTGAGGATGATTACGCCAAGACACTAAATTGGATCGGCGCCATAGAATCCGAGTTTCCATCGTCGCGGGTGACTAGCCTGAAAATCATCCGTGGGGAAACAGGCAACGACATCCGGGCCACCCTGGTTTTGGATCTTCCGCTACCTTTAGCCAGAATCACTGGCACGCCATGAGAATCTCTCTTGCTTACCTCTTGATTATGCCAGCAATCATTGCGTTGCATCAGGATCTTGCCGCACAAGGCTCCTCTGTGGGGGGGCTTCCATCCTCTCGCGTTCAGTTGCTTTTGGACCCGTCGGATCGCAACCCTTACGCCAAGCAGGAAGTTCCAAAGATCGAGGTCAAAGAAGAACTCACCGATGTGGAAAGCGAGGAGAGTCGGATCACCGC
>JBDNGG010000262.1:0-4347 GCA_041689405.1 Terrimicrobiaceae bacterium
AGTCTCTCCAGGACGAGATCACAGGCTTTATCTCGGCCGGGGTTGAGGCACAAATGCTTGACCAGCGCGGCGGAATTTTCATCCGGCGGCTGGACCAGATTCCCCACGATGATTTGGTTTTGCTACAGGCGACTGCGAGGATTGTGCTGGATGATCAAAAAGGCACCCTATTGCAGCAAATGGGACAACGCAGTGTCCTGGACGCCGTGGTTCCAAAACTCCTGCCGTCCCGCTCGCCGATCGAGGATCATTCCGAATCTTCGCACCACAGGGGCTTGATCTTTCACAACGGTCTCGGGGGGTTCACCCAGGACGGACACGAGTACGTCATCACGCTCCGACCGGGCCAGATGACTCCGGCTCCATGGGTCAACGTGATGGCAAGCCCATACTTCGGGACGGTGGTCTCGGAGAGCGGAGCCGCCTATTCATGGGTGGAAAATGCCCATGAGTTTCGGCTCACCCCGTGGAGCAACGATCCCGTGCAGGACACCACTGGAGAGGCATTTTACATCCGTGACGAACAAACAGGCGAATTTTGGTCTCCGTCCCCGTTGCCCGCGCGCGGAGAGACTCCGTATGTGATCCGCCATGGCTTCGGATACACCGTTTTCGAGCACACGGAGCATGGGATCGCGTCCGAATTGTGGGTTTATGTGGCGATTGATGCGCCGATAAAATTTGCCGTCCTCAAAGTCCGCAATGTTTCTGGTCGCGCCCGCCGGATCTCCCTCACCGGTTATTGGGAATGGGTGCTCGGGGATCTTCGCCCAAAAAACATGATGCATGTGCAGACCGAAGTGGATCTGAAAACAGGCGCTTTGTTGGCACGAAATTCTTACAACAGCGACTTTCTCGAACGCATCGCCTTCCTTGATGTGAATGAGGAGAGCCGCACACTCACTGCGGATCGCAAGGAATTCATCGGGCGCAACGGCAGCTTGGCCAAACCTGCAAGTCTCGGAAACACGAGACTCTCTGGAAATACCGGGGCAGGCCTCGATCCCTGTGGCGCGATCCAGGTGACCTTTGATCTGCGCGACGACCAAGAGCGAGAGACCACGTTCCGACTCGGCGTCGGTCGAGACAAAAAAGACGTCAACACGCTCATCCAAAGGTTTCGCGCACCGGATGCAAGCCGCGTGGCGCTTGACGCGGTATGGGACTACTGGAACCGGACCCTCGGCGCGGTAAACGTCGATACACCCGATCCCGCAGTCAACGTGATGGCAAACGGGTGGCTGCTCTATCAAACGATTAGTTGTAGGCTATGGGGTCGAAGCGGCTTTTACCAATCCGGGGGTGCATACGGATTCCGCGACCAATTGCAGGACGTCATGGCACTGATTCATGCAGAGCCTGCACTGACCCGCACACACCTCCTTCTCGCTGCTTCGCGTCAGTTTCTGGAGGGTGATGTGCAGCATTGGTGGCACCCTCCCGTTGGCAACGGCGTGCGCACACATTTTTCTGATGATTTCCTCTGGCTGCCCTACGTCACGCACCGCTACGTCACGAGCACCGCTGACCATGGCGTGCTGGATGAAAAAATCTCTTTCCTCGAAGCACGCCAACTCAAGCCCGGGGAAGAGGCCTACTACGACCTTCCCCGTCGTTCAGAAGAATCCGCCACGCTCTACGAGCATTGCGTCCGCGCCATCAAACGCGGATGGAACTATGGTGCCCACGGGCTGCCATTAATCGGTTGTGGGGATTGGAACGACGGGATGAACAAAGTCGGCGCTGAGGGGCGCGGCGAGAGCGTCTGGCTGGCATTTTTCCTCTACGACGTCCTCACGAAGTTTGCAAAACTAGCCGCCGCGCGCAACGACACAAGTTTTTCAGAAGAGTGCCTCGCTGAAGCCCAAACGCTGCAACAAAATATCCAAAAACACGCTTGGGACGGAAGCTGGTATCGCCGTGCATACTTTGACAATGGTGATCCCCTCGGATCAGCGAGCAATCAGGAATGCCAGATCGACTCTCTCCCGCAAAGCTGGTCGGTCATCAGTGGAGCAGGCACCCCGGCGCTCTCGGAAGAAGGTATGCAGGCAGCGGATCAACGCCTCGTGCGCCGCGATGCCGGATTAATCCAACTTTTCGATCCACCGTTCGACAAATCGACAATGAATCCCGGCTATATCAAAGGATACATTCCCGGCGTGCGTGAGAATGGCGGCCAATACACCCATGGAGCCATCTGGATGGCCATGGCGTTTGCCAAGATGGGGGATATCGAACGCGCGTGGGAGTTATTCAATCTTCTTAGCCCGATCAATCATGGAAGCACGCCCGAGCAGATAGCCATATACAAAGTCGAGCCGTATGTCGCGGTCGCAGACATCTACGCCGTCGCCCCGCATGTCGGTCGAGGGGGCTGGACGTGGTATACCGGATCTGCAGGCTGGCTCTATCGCCTGCTCGTAGAGACCCTGCTCGGCATCGAGCGCGAGGGCAATTTCCTCCGCATCACCCCACAGGTTCCGAAATCATGGAATACCTACAAACTTCACTACCGTTTTCGTCAGACGGTTTTCCACATTACGATCAACCGCCTTGCGTCAGACTCGCGGGAATCAAACTCCTTGCTACTCGACGGAAAGCTACTATCCACGCCTTTGCTGCCGCTCGTGGATGACCAGATTGAACACCACGTGGAAGTCCGCTTTAAGTGAGTGAATTCGTAAAGCGACATGGCAACTTCTATGTTGACGACGCACGTCATTCTGATATTTTCTCACCACTCTGCGGGTGTAACTCAGTTGGTAGAGTGCAACCTTGCCAAGGTTGATGTCGAGGGTTCGAGTCCCTTCACCCGCTCCCCCCTTTTTACAGGGGAAACCCCTTAAACACAGGCTCTCCAGCCTTTCCGTGTGCTCAATTGAGACACGCTGAAAGAAACGAAAGGGGTCAACGAAGGGGGCAGGCTTTGCCTATTGACATGTAGATGATTAACAAACAATTTGTGAGATGCCGAGAAAGCCCAGAGTTGAATATGAAGGAGCTGTTTACCATATTATGGACCGAGGTGACCAGCTGGCGGCCATTTACTCGGACGATGAGGATCGCGACTGTTTTTGAAGACGTTGGGACAGGCGAGCAAGCGCGCGGGGTGGCGCGTTCACTCTTACGTGCTCATGAAAAATCGTACGGTTGTGGGACATGAATGGATTCTTGATCGATTGGAGATGGGGCACCGCAGCAATGTCACCCGAGCGATGGCTGGATTTCGAAATGGGGGAGACAGGGAAACAAGAGGTCTCAAAGCAAAAATAATCAAATGCTCAGACTGACCCCTATCCATGATTCGTCAGCATCCCACCGTCCGCTCGGTCGCAAAGATTCGGCTACAAAAATCCTTCGAATGAGACGCCTTCTCGGTAGCTTCGTTCTGGCAGCATGCATCCTGCAAGTTCAGGCGACAGAGCCGTGGCCGCTCCCGCCGGATAGCTACTTTCTCGAAAGACTACCCAAGCCACCCGCTCCCGACAGCAGAGACGATCTCGCGGATCGGAACGCGAGCATCGCTCTTCAAAAGAACGCAGCACCCGATGAAATTGCGCATGCTGAGGCATTCTCGAAGTCCGATGTCTTTGATTTCGCAACTGTCGTCGGCCCAAATTTCACCCCCGTAAACTTCCCGCGCACGGCCGCGTTTTTTGCCCGCCTGCAAGCGACCGCCGACCGGCCAAAAAACTTTATCAAGGACCACTACGCCCGCCCGCGTCCTTATCTCGGCCACCCGGAAGCCATCAAGCAACTCGTCACTCCCGATACCGGCTACTCGTATCCCAGCGGCCACGGCACGCGAAGCTGGCTCTACGCCCGCGTGCTCGGCGAACTCGATCCCGGACACCATGAGCAGTTTCTCAAACGCGCGAACGCAATCGGCCAGAGCCGCGTTCTCGGCGGCATGCATTACCTCTCCGACATCGCCGCCAGCCACAAGCTCGCCGACCTGCTTTTCACGTCCCTCATGTCCGAGCCAGAGTTTCGTTCCCAACTCGAAACGCTGCGATTACAAGAATGGAACTCCGCCCGATCCGCACTCCCTCGCAGCCGCGTCGACGATGAGACGCGGTATCAACGCCGACAATTGATCGATCTGCCACACCTCGAAGGATTCGCACCCATCCGCGGTTCTCTCGACAACTCTGACATTTACCAAATCATCTCCCGTGCCATCTCCAATTTTGATCGCTCTTCTGAGGTGCAACGGATTTCTGGACCAAATTTGTTTTAGTTAAGAGAGTGAAGATTGGCCTCAAATTGGGCCGGGGTTTGGTAGTTAAGGGCAGAGTGTTTGCGGTAATGGTTGTAGTAGGAATTGATGTAATCGAAGATTTC
>JBDNGG010000263.1:0-2131 GCA_041689405.1 Terrimicrobiaceae bacterium
ACGGTGCTCTTGCCGGTGCCGCTCTCGCCGAGGAGTAGGATCGACGCGGTGGACGGTGCCGCACGCGTGAGGACATCCAGAATTTCTCGCATTTTCGGCGATTGGCTTTGATAGCGAAGTTCTGGCTCCTGTCCTGCGGCCTCGACGGAAAGCGTCTCAACGCGCGCCTCAAGGTCTCGAACGTGCCGCACCCGTTGAAGCACCACGGCCAATTGGTCACGGGTGAATGGCTTCTCCAGAAAATCAATCGCACCAACGCGCGTCGCCTCGATCGCACCAGCAATCGTCGCCAATCCCGAAAACATCACGACCGACAGGCGGGGGAATTTTTCCCTGATCCGCCGCAGCACATCCAGTCCGTTTTCATCTCCGAGATGCAAATCCAGCAAAACCAAATCGAACGTGGTGGAGGTGAGAGCCGCCATCGCTGTTTCCAAATCTGAGGCTGGCTCGGCGTAGTGCCCTGCGTCCTCAATGAGCTGCAACGCCGCTTCGCGGATCGTCACTTCGTCGTCAACCACCAGGATATCCATCGTCAGGGCGTCGCTGCGCTCGCTGGCACCGGGGCAAAGGTGAGTTGAAAGACCGCTCCGGGGCCATCTTTGAGTTCCACGTTGCCGCCCATGGCTCCCATCATTTTCTTCACGATAAATAGTCCCAGCCCGGTGCTCGGCTCCCCGCCCGTCGGCTGCGCGCTCAACCGCGTGTATCGTTGGAAGATGATTGTCGCGTCGTCCCCAGAAAATCCGGGACCCGTATCTGACACCACCACCAACGTCCGCCCACGGGGATCGGCTTCGGCGGTAATCCGAACCTCGGTGCCGCGCGGACCAAATTTGATCGAGTTCGCAAGCAAATTTTCGATTACCCGGGCGAACCCTTCTTCGTTTGCAAGGACCGTATGCGGGGTCCGCGAATCCGGAAGATGAATGGTGACATCTTTCGCGAGGGCGAGCGACTCAAGGCCCTTAACGACGGGATCAATCACCCCCCACAGATCCACGGGTGTCAACTCCTGCTCTGAGGAAACGCCGGCATGATTCGCGAGAAATGTTTTGATGAACCCTAGCATTCGCACGCTGGACTCGAAGACATTTTTGAGGATGCGCGTCGAACGTTCGTCGCTGGCGTCTGCAGTCCTGCGGTCCAACAAAAGCGATGTGCCCATTTGGACACCGGCAACGTGGTTCTTCAAATCGTGAGCCAACATCCGGAGCAACTCGTCCTTGTCTGCTGCGAGTTCGGCGAGGCGGTCGCGTGCATTTTTCAGCGCAAGATGCGTGCGGACCCGCGATATCAACTCCGCCTTGTTGAACGGCTTGGTGATGTAGTCCACACCGCCGCTTTCAAGTGCCTTGACGATGAGGTTTTTGTCGTCGGAGGCCGATAGGAAAATGATTGGAATCCCCAGCAACGCCGGCATCTTCTGAATCCGCTGGCAAACGGTGATACCGTCCACATCGGGGAGAATCAGATCAAGCAAGATGAGATCGGGCGTTGTGTGCTCAAGACGCGCAAACGCTTGCTCGGCGGTCATTGCAGGGATCAGGTCATATCCCATGAATGTTAGAATATTCGCGAGGACCTTGATGTTTTGCTCGTGATCATCAACGACAAGGATGATCGATCGGTTCGCTTGGGATTTTTGCATATGGCTGCGATTTATGGAAGAGTCGGTGATCAATGGACGTTCCGGGCGACCCCATGCCGCCGGACCAAATGAGGGAAATCTGAAAGGAGATTGGCCATCTTCTGGATCGAAAACGAATCGGCCGCATTAAGCAGCGCTTTGGCAAATTGCTCCGTCTCGGCGAGGTGGTATTTTTTTGCTATTTCGTTGATCGTCTCAGAAAACGCGCGGACCTCGGAGATCACCATGCGGGCGCTCACTCCCGGCCACGTCTCGTCAAGCAGATTCCAGAGTTCGGCGACAGCCTCCGGGCTCGGTGCTACGGGTAATGGCTCGTTCCCGACGGAATCCGATCCCTTGTAAGGTTTCAAAAATTTGGCCATTTGATCGTAGAGCTCTTTGCGGGTGAATGGCTTTCTGAGCCAGGCATCAAAGTGCCGGTCGTCAGCTTCGCCGGACGCTTTATCACCGAGACTGCCTGCGGTGACGGCAACCACGGGC
>JBDNGG010000264.1:0-2169 GCA_041689405.1 Terrimicrobiaceae bacterium
GTAGGATTGAGGGCCCTGGTCCGCAGAATACAAAAACAGCCGAAGCGACGTGTATGGCTGTGTCCACTGGTAGCCCACGACCGTTTGGAAAATCCCCTCTTCGGATCCGCGCTGACGGGCAATATTCCTGCTGGTCCCGTACTTTTTATCGAGGTTCCTCCGGGTTTGTTCGAATACGCCGTTCAGCCGCGAGATATCCCAGGTGGGATCGCCGTATTGCAGCTCAATCTCGCCCAGTGCATCATTATCGAAATAAAACAGTGACCGCTTGAGCCGGGGATCAGGATGCCCCTCCACCACAAGCACCTTCCGTCCATTCGCCGTGCGCCGATCCACCACGCTTGCCTGGGTTTTGACCACGGTTTCCTCCACCAGCGTGGCGGAATCCCCCCAGCGAAAATTAAACGGAACCTTGATCTCGTCAGCCGCGCGAAGGACGGCCGGACTCAAGAGCAAAAATAGAAGAGCCGAAACGCGGACGGTCATCATCATATTTTCCGAATGCCGTTCTGAAAAACAGCTGCGGTGCGAACGCAGGCAATCATTTATCCATTTTTGGAGATGCCGGCGCCCAGCGACCACAGAAGCAATGCCTCTTGCTGCCGCTCAAGGAGGACACTGATCGCTGATTTACCGGCTGCCAGCATGGAGGCAAACTCCGCTTCACTGAAAGTGGACTCCTCACCAGAGCCCTGCACTTCTACGAATTCCAGATGGTCGGTCATGACCAGATTCATGTCCACGCTCGCATTTTTATCTTCGAGGTAGTCCAAATCCACAAGCACCTCGCCATTGATCACACCTACGCTCACAGCTGCGACCCGCTGGCGAATCGGCAGAGTTTTACATTTCCCCTCGGCGACGAGGCGGGTGCAGGCCATTTCAATCGCGAGCGCCGCGCCAGTGATTGCTGCCGTCCGGGTTCCCCCGTCGGCTTGGAGCACATCACAATCCACCCAGATCGTCTTTGGTCCGAGTGCATCGAGATCGATTACTGCCCGCAACGAACGGCCGATCAGTCGCTGAATCTCAGTGCTGCGTCCGTCCTGCTTGCCGCGGGAGGAATCGCGCGGCTTTCTCGTTAGAGTCGAATACGGCAACATCGAATATTCTGCGGTAATCCAGCCGCCAGACACATTCTGTTCCTTCATCCAGCGAGGCACTCCGTTTTCGATCATGGCGGAGCAGATCACCCGTGTGTCGCCAAATGAAATCAAAACCGAGCCATCCGCATGCGGGGCGATATCAGGTTCGAACTGAATGATTCGTATGTCGCCGGGGTCTCGTTGATTGGATCTTGCCATAGTAGAGCGGAGAATCACCGTTGGCTCGTAGGCCGGGCAAGCATCAAATTATAAGATCACGCGCCGCATCCGGTTGATTCCAGAATCGACACATCTCGTACGGGCGTTACTGTGCCGAAAAACCTGAAGTAAATCTGATGCCCGACAGCGAATTCCCAAACCTTCCCGAGGAGATAAAGTCATTCGGAGCAGAACTCGCTATCGTGCTCGGCTCCGGACTGAATTCCTTTGTCGACGGTCTGGAAGTCGAGCACCGGATCCCCTACCCCGCTATTGATGGATTCCCGGTATCCGCCGTTCCCGGCCATGAGGGCTGCTTTGCCCTGGCGCGGCTGGGAGGTCACCGATTGATAATCGCTCAGGGCCGCGTGCATTTATACGAAGGCTGGAGCGCCCGCGAGGTGACTGCAGGCGTGCGCTTATTCGCTCATCTCGGCATTCGCAATCTTATACTCACCAACGCGGCAGGAACGTTAAATCCTGATCATCCACCAGGATCATGGATGATGATCTCCGATCATCTCAACCTCACAGGGACCTCGCCATTGCTTGGAGGGCCAAATTTTTTCGATATGTCCGCGGTGTATTCCCCCGAGTTACGCGAGGTTTTTCGTGCCCACGCCCGGCGCCTCCCGATGCACCTGCGTGAGGGTGTTTATGCCAGCTTGGTTGGCCCGCAATACGAGACACCAGCCGAAGTTCGAATGCTGCGAGCCATGGGTGCCGATGCCGTGGGGATGTCCACCGTACTCGAAGCGATACAGGCCCGCGCCTTGAGGATGCACGTCTGTGCGTTCTCCTGCCTCACTAACTGGGGAGCAGGGATTCACGACGGAGAGTTGAATCATTCTGAGGTCACGGAAAC
>JBDNGG010000265.1:0-1737 GCA_041689405.1 Terrimicrobiaceae bacterium
ACTTCAGCGACCTGAATCAGAAGCTGGACGCTACTTCACCCGCCTCCTTGCGAGCAATGGGTGAAGCCAACTTCAAACATTGGCGTGAGGTTTCATCACCGCGTGCGACGGCGAATGCACTGCTTCGCGATGCCATTGATCGAGCCGGGGGAGGGGAATGCGGGTCATAGGAATCATGTTGGTTCACAACGAAGATCGTTTCGTTGAAACGGCACTTCGCAATGTGATGGGATTCTGCGACGAGCTCATAGCGGTCAATCATGGCTCTGACGACCTCACGCCATCGATTCTGAAACTTCTGAGCGATGAATTTGATCACAAACTGCGCCTGGTTACCACGGCTGACAGTGCCGACTCGCACCGCCTCATCGAAATGTATGCCGGAACCGACACGTGGGTGTTTGCGGTGGATGGAGACGAGATTTACGATCCCGTGGGGCTTTCTCGATTGCGTCTGCGCCTGGACGCCGGCGAGTTTGATCCCTGGTGGGTCGTCTTTGGTAATGTGCTCAATGTCAAAACTCTCTCCAAGGACCTGCGGACGGCAAGTGGGCATCTTGCGCCACCGTGCCGGAGCATGACAAAACTTTACAACTTTGCTGCGATCGACTCGTGGACCGGAAATTGTGTGGAACGGCTTCACGGCGGCGAGATCAAATTCCGTGAAAACTTTAATCCCACCCTGCGGTGCTCTTTGCATGAATCAGTCGCTTGGGAGGATGCGGACTTTCGCTGCCTGCACTTGTGTTTTCTCAGACGCTCGTCCAAGGATGCGTCCGGTGCCGAACCTCGGAAGAATATCATGGATCTCCATGCGCGTTCGTGGGGGAAGGTATTCCGGCAAATGAAGGAGTGGTTTTTCGGTGTGCCGTCTGTCGATTGGAAACAAGAAAAGTATGCGCGGGGACCAATTGTAAAGAAAGACATTGGCGGGTTTTTTTCTCCGCTGGATTCATAGCCATGATTCGAGTCGGGTTCATTATTAACAGCCGGGTTCCATCCAAGGAGGCGATCAGTCGGGGAATGCCGTTCTACCGCCTCTGGACGGGATGGGATGATCGCGGATCGCCCATGAGTTTCATGCGATTTCATTGGGTTGGCGACGCGTTGCGTCGTTCGGGACTCGCGGATTACCGTTTGTTTCGTCCCGGCTTGCCTGTGGACGCTGTGGTTTTTTTAAAGTCGATGGGGCCCCACTGCGAGGAGTTGACAGAAACCCTGCGTTCGCAAGGGGTGCCTGTGATATTTGAGGCGAACGTGGATTACTACTCGGCGAATACTAACTCGGATGTCCCGATGCGCGACCTTGCGCCGACGGAGGACCAGCGCCGGATGGCAATTGCAATGACCGCTGGCGCGGATGGTGTAATCGCCTCTTCAAAGCATCTGGCAGGCATCTGTGGAGCATTCAATGACAAAGTGTTTGCCGTCACTGATCACGTGAACTTGGGCCTTCGCCCGAAGAGGTGGGGTCGAGAGCCCTATCTCGGCGGGAAGTTACAAGTTTGGTGGAGCGGCATGGCATCCAAAGCATTTGAGTTGCTTGTAGCAGCGCCTGCAATGCGGAACCTTAAAGACAAACTGCACCTGAATTTAGTCACCGATGACTTGAGTGCAAGGCAAACTTGGACACCAGATGTGCGCACTCAGTTTGAGCAATTCCTTGCGGAGACCCCGCACACGGTTCATCCGTTTCAGGACGTGAAAGACCTTCTGCGAAAGTATGCCGCAGGTGGG
>JBDNGG010000266.1:0-3490 GCA_041689405.1 Terrimicrobiaceae bacterium
CCCTCAACGGCAGGATCCAGGCCATCAAAGCCAACGCCAGAGGCTTCCGCTCCTTCGAAAACTACCGCACTACCATCCTCTTCCATCTCGGAAAGCTTGACCTCATGCCCGCTTGACCATGCTACAAATCCCACACTTTTTTCCGAAGAACCATTTTCAAATCACCTCGAACTTATCGGCACAGGAAAGCCGGTTACTCAAATCGCCGAAGAACTCTGCATCGGCAGCAACTTGCTCTAAGACTCGATCAGGAGGATCTGGATCGGGAACAGGTGATCGATTTTCATTACCCTCCCACGCCCTGCGCTCAATTCATCCACCGCACGCACCCGCTGGTGGCGATTCTCGCCGACACACTCCTGGAGGGAGCGCTGCAGGACGCTTCGCCGCTCGCCGCCCGATTCGCTGTGACCGTGAGTGCCGATGTCTCGGTCGTAACCACACTTTTCCTGCTGCGGTTGCGGCATCAGATCTCCTACCGGAAGCGCGAGACCTCCCGCACCCTCATGGCCGAAGAGACGGTCGCCGTCGCTCTGGAGGGAAGACAGAATCCCACTTGGATGGAGGATGTCGCCGTTCTCCGCCTGCTCGACCTCACTCCGAGTAGCAACCTGAACGACGCCACCGCCAAAAAGGAGATCGAACAAGCCAGCGCCTTCTTCCGGGCCAATACCAGCCACTTCGAATCTCTTGCGGAACAAAGATCCGACGCCCTCCTTGCCGACCACCGCCGCGTGCGCGAGGCCGCCCGCGACATCGGCAGTTACGAGGTCAACCCCTGTCTGCCTGTGGACCTCATCGGCGTTTACGTGTTGTTACCCGATACGCTCTGATCATGGGGTCACACTTTCAATCCCACCCCCGGCAGGCAAAAGATCGCGGCGTGCTCATTGGCTTGCATCGTTGAAAAAAACGTGCATAGTTTTCAACATGGTTAGCGCAGTCACAACAAATTATCCCCAGCAAATCCTCCATCGCATCAAGGCGAAGGGTGCGGGTTGGGCATTCACCCCCCATGATTTCGCCGACTTGGGCGATCCTCGCTCGATCGGCATGGCACTCACCCGCCTGATGCGCGCCGGCAAGATCCGCAGGATCGGACGCGGTCTCTATGACGTGCCGCACAGTCATCCCATTCTTGGCCAGGTGGGTGCCGCGACGGACGCGGTGATCGCGGCCATCGGAAGAAAGCGAAATCTGCGGATGCTTCCTTCCACCGCCAGCGCGGCCAATCAACTCGGGCTCAGCACCCAGGTTCCAGCGCGACTCGTTTATCACACCGACGGTGCTCCCACCCGCGTGAGACTGGGAAACTTGCAGATCGATCTGCGTCGGAATACCGGCCGGATGCTCGCGCTAGCCGGTCGCCCCAGTGGACTCGTGGCGCAAGCCCTGCGCGACGTGGGCAAAGACAAAGTGACCGCCGATCATCTCCAGCGCGTGCGCGATCAACTTCCGGTGTCGGCTCGGAAGCAACTCGCCCAAGACATTCAGTTGGTCCCGGCATGGATGCGGCCTCATTTCCAGGAAATCTCCCGTAGCAATGGCTGAAGACCCCTATCTGAAACTGACCAAGCACCAGCGCTTTGAGTTGCTGGATGAAGTCTCGCGCAGAAGAAACCTCGCTCCTGCCATTCTTGAAAAAGACTATTGGGTCTGCCTCACTCTCGGCGCCCTTTTTTCGTTGCCGGAAATCGGCGAATATCTGGTTTTCAAGGGCGGCACCTCGCTCTCCAAGGTTTTTGGGCTGATTGACCGTTTTTCCGAAGACATCGACCTTTCCTTTCATCGCCAGTATCTCGGCTTCGGCGACGACCGCGACGCTGAAGCCGCTGGCTCCAACAAACAGGTGAAATCGCGGATCGAGGAGCTACAGGCTGCATGCGTCACCTGCATCCGGGAAAAGCTGCGGCCAGCATTGAGCGAGACGATGGCATCGACCATCGGCACGGCTGAAGGCTGGAGCATCGAAGTGGATGCGCTGGATCCGCAAACCCTCCTTTTCCACTACCCACAGGCTGGTGCTTCGGGACTTTTCTATATCAAACGCTCCGTCAAAATCGAACTCTGTGCCCGCTCTGACCATTGGCCCCTACAGACCCGCTCCATTCGATCCTACATCGGAGAATCTCTGGACCTTCCCATGGGGAACGCCACGGTCCACGCACTCACCGCCGAGCGAACGTTTTGGGAAAAGTCCACCTTACTCCATGCTGAGTGCCACCGACCACCCGATAAAGCCCTGCCCGCACGCTACGCCCGGCATTACCACGACTTGGCTCGGCTCGCCAAATCTCCGGTCGCCGAGAAAGCGCTGGCCGATGTTGAATTGAGAAAACGTGTGATCGCTCACAAGAGCGTCTATTTCCGTTCTGCCTCCGCCCGCTACGACCTCGCCGTTCCACCCACCTTTCGCCTCATTCCCGATCCGGATCGCATCCCGGAACTTCAGAAAGACCACGAGGCCATGGTGCCAATGTTCTTTACACCGCCTCCGCCCCTTTCGGAAATCCTCGAAACCCTTCGCAATCTCGAATCCCGGATCCAAAGCCTCCCGGCCTGAGCCATGAAGCCCATCATCCATCGACCTCCATCCCTCAGCCATTGCTCTTGATGTCCCGCCGCCACTCCGATTCATTGATTTTTGACTCCATCCGGTTGGAAGGCAGTCTGTTTGTGCCGGCCTTGCTGGAGAAAGCCGCTCGGGGAGACCACTCGGAGCAGAAAGCAGCCGATTACCAGTTGCCCAAAGGACTCAGCCTCGCTGATGAGCAAGGCCGCGCCTTTCGCATCGCGGGTGCCCTCTGGAAGGGCTTCGGACCCGTTCGCCAGCGTCAAGACGTGGACTCGTTGCGAGCCACCATCGGATTTTCCTCGGAATTGCTCCGGGATGCCCTCGGCTATTCGGACTTCCGTCTCTGCTCCACGCCGATTGAAATCCACGACCGGCTTACCCGGTGACCGCACTAGCTCACGAGCGGGTTCCGGTGATCGTGGCTCCGCACGACCTTGATCTCGACGCGCCCGACGAGCGATTTGCCGTGATCGGCTCAGGAACTCGCCGGAAATCCGCCTACCAACTTGCCCAGCAGTTTCTTAATGCCAGCGAGAGCTGCTCTTGGGCATTGGTGACAAACGGCCGTCAGATCCGTTTGCTGCGAGACTCCGATACGCTGACCCGCCCCACCTACCTCAAGTTCGACCTTGAACTCATCCTTGCCAACGATCGCTACGCCGATTTCGCCGCCCTCTGCCGCCTGCTCCATGCCAGCCGGGCCAGAGATCCAGATGAAACGGGCGAAGCAAATAAATCAGGCAACGCCTGCGTGTGGGAGCGGTGGAAACTCGAAGGCGAGGCTCAGGGCGAGCGAGTCCGCGCCGGGCTTCGCATCGGCGTGCAGGACGCGTTGCTTGCTTTGGGAAGTGGGTTTTTGGAGGCGTCCGGCAATGATGCGCTTCGCGGACGCATCGAATCGGGCGAACTCACCAA
>JBDNGG010000267.1:0-4946 GCA_041689405.1 Terrimicrobiaceae bacterium
GCCTTTGATAAATTTGGTGCGGAAATACATCGGCGCACACCTTGGCACGAAGAAAAAAAGAAAAACAAGGGCGGCGCTTACGAATTAGGCACTACATCAGAGATGGCCTTGCTAGTTATTAACGACTTACGTCATTATAGAGGTCAAAATGACTTGTTTTTCGGTCGGTTTTATCAAATTAGTCCACTACGTAAGAAACTTGGGCTAATCGTCCTTTACTATTATTCCCAAAAAGTTGTGTAGAAAGCTCAGGGTGCAAACCACCGGAATTCGATACAGTAAGCGTCTCGCTTGGGCAGGGGCGGAGGAAAATCCCAACCCTGCCATCGACCCATCTCTGCCTGCATTACCATCTGGTTTTTGGAACCAAGGATCATGCACCGGTCATTGCATCTGCGTGGCATGGCGATCTACATGCGTTCATGTGTGGTATTGTACGCACCCTTGGTGGCGTGCCGGAGGCCGTGGATGGTGTTTCCGACCATGTTCATTTGATGGTGGGACTACGAGCCACGCATTGCCTCTCCGATGTAATGTGCGAATTGAAGTCCGTTTCCTCACGATGGCTCCATGAGACTCCAGGCTACACGAGGCAATGGCTTTGCCGAATCGCTCTCACACAATGAAAATAGCGTAGAACCGAAAAATCTCACCCACGCCGACATCAGCATGGTGAAAGGCAACCCGGAGGAGCTTATGAATCAATCCGTTTTTGCCAGGACGCGCAGGATTTTTCAGGAGGGCAGGCGGAGACTGTAAATCGAATAAAGTATTTCCATTCTAATCATTCTGTAAATTCTGTCTGATTTTCCTCCGCCATCCAGCCGCCTTAAACAAATCTTCCAGCGAAGCGCGGTTGGGAGTTGCCGCAGGACGGCACGGAGATTTAGTGTGTTTGGTGCCGTGATCTCCATGCCATCCGCACTCTCTCTTTCCATCGTTCTCGCAGTTTTCGGCCTCATCGTGCCGCCGCTTACGGCAGCACCTCCCGCCGACAAGTCGCTTGCGGCGCTTTCTGCCGAGAGCCGCGCGGAGACGCTCATGGAGAAAGTCGTGTTGCTTCTCAAGACCAAACAATACGCCGAAGCGCTGCGACTCCTGGCCGAAGCAGAGGCGATTTCGCCGGGTGATCCGACCACGCGCAATGCCAAGGCGGCAGCACTGATTCAGACAGATCGCTTCGACGAGGCGGAGGGAATCCTCACTGATCTGATTGCCGAAAACCCGCAGTTTTTTCAGGCAAACTACAACATGGGTGAAATACTCTTCCTCAAAAAAGACTACCCGGCGGCAGTCGCGCATTTCCAGCGCATGCAAAATGTTCACGGTCCGCTGCCCTTAATCCGGTTCAAACGCATGCTGTGCGAGATTTTGTCCAACGACACGGTGTCCGCTGAGATCACGTTGCGCACGTTTCGATTTCCAGCCGATGCGCCCGCGTGGTATTTTGCATATGCAGCGATGGCACTCTTTCACGGAGATCGGTCGGAGGCGAAAGCTCTGATGGATACCGCCACCCGCATCCACGGGAAAGACGGCACTGCGCTCTTCGTTGAGACGATCACCGATTCGGAACTCAGCAAGTAACTATCCATGTCCAAAAAAGTAAAAAAATCACAGCCGGTCACGCTGGTTACCGGAGGTGCGGGATTTATTGGCAGCGCATTAATTCACGCGCTCAACCAGCGCGGACAGTCCCGCATCATCGCATCCGATATATTGGGGCATGACGGAAAATGGCGGAACTTGAGTCCACTTGCCTTTCACGATTACCTCCAGGCGGACGAGTTGCTGGAGCGCCTGGAATGGGATCCGGATTTTTTTGGTAAAGTAGACACGATTTTTCACCTCGGAGCATGTTCGGCGACCACTGAGACGGATGGCGACTACCTCATTAAAAATAATTACCGGTACACGCAAACCCTTGCCGAGTGGGCACTGGCGCGAGGCACACGCTTTGTTTATGCGTCCTCGGCGGCGACGTATGGCGACGGCGAACGCGGAATGGACGACAAAACTTCCGACATTGCGCAGCTCCGTCCACTCAACCTATACGGGTATTCCAAGCAACTCTTTGACCTCCATGCCCAGCGCTGCGGGTATCTGGATCAGATCGTCGGAGTGAAATATTTTAACGTTTTCGGTCCAAACGAATACCACAAGGGCGAGATGCGCAGTTTAGTTTGCAAGGCATACGAGCAGATCATCGAGACGGGGAAAATCAAGCTCTTCAAGAGCTACAAAGCTGAATATCGAGATGGCGAGCAAATGCGGGATTTCGTCTACGTCCGGGATGCTGTCGCGATGACACTCCATCTTGCGGACAATAAAAAATCGGGTGGATTATACAACGTCGGCTCGGGCGTCGCACGCACATGGATCGACCTCGGGAGTGCCATTTTTCGGGCTTTGGGCCGGGAACCAGAGATTGAGTTCATCGACATGCCGGAGTCGATCCGCGATCAGTATCAATACTACACCTGTGCCGATATTTCAAAAGCGCGGGAGACCGGATATGAAACGTCAACGACGACATTGGAACACGCAGTCCACGAGTATGTGACCCGCTATCTGGTGAACGGCGGCCGCCTCGGCGACGAGCTCCAAACTTAATTCAAGCGGTCCTGTAGCAATGCGAAAACACGTCTTCAAACCAAACTATTTCGCATTGCTGACAACGTTGTTCCTGGTGATGTTGACAGCGCCACTTGCGCCACTGTTGCAGGCGCACTTTGCATTTTTCCGGGGATCCATGGAGATCACTCCACAGATGTTGCTTATCACCATCGTCACTGCTTGGACGGCTTGGCGGAACGTGCACTTTCGCTTTATTCCGATGCTGATCGGGGCGATCATTGTTTTGTCCTTGGGGCTCCTAAGCGCCTTTTTTACACACGTGAATCTCGCTCAGGTTCACCTTGCTGCGCAGACAGTTTTCCTATCCTTTGCGGTCGTGGCTCTGGTCAAAGAGATCCTTACCTCGCGCAATGTCAACAGCGAAACATTGGCTGGTGCGATCTGTGTTTACCTGCTCCTTGGCATTATTGGCGGGCTCATATTTGCCCTGATCGAAATATCAGCTCCGGGCAGCTTTTACGTCTCCTCAGAACTCGCCGAACACACCGGCAAAACATTTGAATCCAATCCTGGCGTGATGATCTACTTCGCATTCGTCACGCTGACGACCGTTGGCTATGGCGACATCATACCCGCCAATGAAACCGCACGCAGCGCCTGCACATTGCTTGCGGTATTGGGCCAACTCACGCTGGTCCTGTTGATTTCCCGCCTGGTTGGTCTGCGTATTGCCAAGCCCGCCCCGCCCCCCAAAAACCCATGAATATCAGCGGCCGCTCAGTATGTTCATTCCTGCTCATTGCAGCGTGCGGATTCCTGCAGTCGCCGCGGGCTTTTGCGGCACCCCCTGTTGAGCTCATCGGCGAATCCCAACTCCAGCCCGACAGCACATTGGAATTTCGTTTTTCCGAAGGAATGGTAATGCCGAGCGGCCTCGGGCCGACGACAGAATCTCCCGTCGTATTCACACCGGACCTTCCCGGAACGTTCACTTGGCTGAGCACACGGAGTGGCGTATTCGTGCCGTCCGGCCCCCTGCCCCTCGATGGTCAATGGAAAGCCCATCTGCGAGACGACCTCAAACGCGCCGATGGGAAGCCGTGGGATGTGCCATTTTCGGCGGTAGTGACCACGCCCGCGTTCGGAACCACGGCGATTCAATCCGGAGTCTGGGACGCATCGGACGTCTCACCTTCGCCGGAGGTGCGATTGGCATTTCAATCACCGGTGTCCTTGGATTCCGCCCGGAAGTTGTTTCATTTTGTAGACACAAATGGTGACCGGATGGCTGCGGGTGTCAGGTATGCGACATCCGACGATTATTTCCCGCTCGAGTCCGCGGACGATACCTGGGAATTACGCTCATCGCTTGCGTCCAGTCCCACCGCAACAAACGGAGCCGATGAAAAGCGCGAGTTCCCCGCACGATTGATTGTCACCCCCACCTCTCCCCTCACTCCGGGAATGGGATGGCAGCTGACGGCCCCCGCAGGGTTGTCCTCTGCGAATAGTGCCTACCGAACGAAGGAACCCATCCTGATTCCCCTTGGCACCGTGCAGCCGCTCCGACTCCTTACCACCACCCCGACGAATTATATCAACAGCGGCACTGCAGCAGTCATGAGTTTTAGTCGGCCTCTCGCCCCGGATATCACGACTGAATCAGCGGCGAAATTCTTCACCATCGATCCCCCGGTCGAGGGAGTTACGTTTTCCGTGGACTGGCAGCAGCTCACTATCCGCGGTGACTTCAAACTCGCTCGCGACTACACGCTGCGTATTGGCAAGGACGTGGTATCCTCGGATGGGCTCGCTTACGAGGGCGATCGCGACGTGGTATTTCAATTCCGTCCGGTTGCTCCGCGCGTTTATCTGCCCGAGATCACGGGCGAGCAACTTCGATTTGGACGGCGTGAGTTTCCCGTTCGGTTCGTGAATCTTGCCGCGCTGCAGGTCACCGCAAAGCGCGTCAGCACCGAAAATTTGCCACAAGCGCTTGCAGCCTTCGCGAATTACCGGAAATCGGACTGGGACGAAGAAAACCCCGGTGAAGTTTATCAGCCGGTAACCTTGGAATCGCTAGCGGGAGAAACATTGGCGGATAGTCCCGTGGATATTGGAAAGCTCGTACCAGATGAGGCCGGGGCTATCGATGTGGACTGGACTAAGATCCTTGGCACAACCAATCCTGGCGCGGTTTTTCTGTCACTGGATGGCAGCCCCTCCCCTGGGATCGGCGGACGTCATCCGGGCGCACAGGCGCTTGTGCAACTCACCGACCTAGGAATCCTGTGGAAAATGTCTGCTGCCGGTCTCAGCTTGCAGGTTTTTTCGCTGCAATCCGGAAAACCCATGGCTGGCGCAAAAGC
>JBDNGG010000268.1:0-2219 GCA_041689405.1 Terrimicrobiaceae bacterium
TCCCGCGGCACGGAGACAGCGTCTTTATCCTCGGCGCCGAAGTCCTTCTGCACAGCTTCAATCATTTTGGCGGCAGATTCCGGCGCATTGAGTATGTCAACCCATTTTGGAAACGTCGGATCCGCACGAGTTGAGGTCTGCTCCCTGAATCCGGCAGGATTCGGTTCCCCATCGTTCCAAAATACCGTGGCTGGGTTTGTATCGACACCCGCGAATTTTGCCTGCTGCTTTCTCACAAATGCGTGATCAAGCCAATCCAGCAGCTTCGCGCTGGCGTCCTTGGGAATAGCCGCAATCATTTTGACGATTGCTGGTTCCGCCTCGACAGCAGGAGATTCTGCGAAGTCACGCCATGCGTCTACCAACGGAATCACCGGCGGATCCGGCAGGTCACGAGACTTATCAAGAATTGTAAGTGCCTTATCCAAGTCACCGGCTTCGATGGCCGAAGCGATTTCCTGCCTCTGAGTTCGGTGTTGCTCCGCTTGTTCTACCTTATTGCGATAGGATTCAAGCCACTTATTGAATTTCTCGGGCACTCGACCGTCTGTTTTCCACTGTTTCTGTTCTTTGTTTATTTCAGAAGAGATATAATCCCATTTTTCAGGTGGGACAGGAACGCGAAGTTTGGTGACCAACTCCATAATTTCGCGAAGCGTATTCTCCGGCACGCCCGCCAGATCCTCCCCGGTGAGTTTCTGGTCGTCGCGGAATCCAGCTGATTCAGCACGTTTTACGATTTCCTCCCGTAACGCACCGGTTGTGCGCATATCCTTAAACCAAAGTGCCCCGGTGACCATAAGAGCGATCAGAACCGCGGTCGCGGTGATCCAGACAAGGAGAGATCTCCCGGGAGCGTCGGGGGTTGATGGTTGATTGGCGATCTGAGATCGCTTTTTTCGCTCTTGGAGCGATGGAATTCCGGCAGGTGTCGTTACGAGTGGATCAGATATTTCGTTCGGGGACGTCTGCGATGAGATGGTCTTCCTAAGTGGACCAGTGGCCGATGCAGAGGATGGAAGCAGGGGAGTAACGGCTGCTGTGCGTTGGCCAGTCTCAGCGAGATGAACAAACTCCTTCACCGGTTGCGGCAGCGTTGAGGGAGCCGTGAGATCGAGCGTCACGCGGACGGACTTTGAAGCGGTGACCCGCACCGGGGACTGTTTATCGAGCCCGCGCCATGCAATTTCCTCTGCGCGGTCGGTGGGCTGAATATCCGTGGAAAAAGTGATCAGCCATGGATTGGGATGCAGCAGGGTTGCCTCCCCGACCAGATGGAGGCGTTGGGTCACATCGGAATCGGGCCAAACGATCCAGCAAGATTCCGCTGTTGCGCCAGGAGCCAGCGTCGCAGCGTGACGTGCTTCCGACGTGTATGCTTGCCAGGAGTGGGCGGGCAGAGAAATCAACTTGGAGAACCCGGCGATGTCAATCTCCTCGCCAGGCCCGAACTCTCGCACCTCCTCAGTCCATTGGTCTTGCCAAAGATGCAAGGACCCCATCGTGAGGATGATATCGCACGGGGTGAGATGGCGCAGGCGAGAGAACTCGTGAGCTGCAATAACCAGGTGATGCGCAATGTGATTGCTACGCCCTGTGTAATCGAGACCACAATCGCGAACTCTCGAGATCACGGAAAACGATTCTCCTCCGGCTTGGATGACACGGTGGTAATAGATCACCCGGCGGATATCGATCCCGTCAACGCGGCTAAATTGCGAAATTCGCTCCAATTCCTCACGGAGTGCCGGCCGGATTACCGGATGGGCAGCAACGGTGCCAAAACCCGTGCGCCCGGCTTGGAGTAACCTTGGGGCGCTCGTGTAGATGAGTTGAAGCGCCATGATCTCAGGCTCCGCGCCGCGTGGTGATGAGTTGTGGCTTAATGTGCGAAAGTAACCAAATCGCCGGAATCTCCACTAAACGAGGAGATATTTTTGTCGGATCCGGACTGAAAATGGGGCGTTTCGATTGGGGATCAATTCCTGTTTGCTCTGGCGAGCAGCCGAAGGCACTCACAGGGAAGTAGTGCACGTTGCTTGAAATCGCCTCAGCGTTTGCCACGACAGCAGGGGCGATCTTCGAAAGTAACTCGCGAAGGCGGCGGGAATTCTTTTCGACCAGATCGAGGTCGAACGCTGAGTCCCAAAGCGGATCTCCAAAGGGCTCGTCACCGATCAGCCCGTCCCAAACATCTGATTTGCCTACAATAAATGCGA
>JBDNGG010000269.1:0-6156 GCA_041689405.1 Terrimicrobiaceae bacterium
AAAGTTGTGTAGAAATCTCAGGGTTGGCACCACCGGCTAATTTCCTAATGGACCCTCCGGGTCTTAACTGAACATGCTCACCCACCGAAAACAGCGAAGAACCAAAACAAATGACGCCCGCAAAGAATCCAAATTATGTCTTTCGCGGATGGTTTCATTTTTTTCCTGCCGTCCGCGATCAGCTGCACCAGACCGCTGGCGCGACAGATGCCGGGAGCATAGCGACCAAGCACTCGGTGTGCCAGCGGGTAGGTGTTCGGTGGATCGCATGGTTCGATTTATTTTATTAGCCATTGTGCCCACGAATCTTGAAACGCATACGGAACGCCCTCTAGCTGGCAAACTCGGATTGTATGCCCTGTTCCCCCCGCCAAAGGGTCGTTCATGCTAACGTAGAATAATGCGCAGATAGGCTTTGGAAATGCTTCTGAATGTCCGGTAACTTTCATCGTGTCACGGATCAAATATGCGGCTTTAGCTGCAAGTGGACTCTTCTGACCCCGCTTGGAAATCAAGCCCTTATTCTTTGGACTTGCAGCATCGGTCTTGTGGGCAATCTCATCCTCCTGCACACGGGAAAGCGAATCTGGAGAATCATACAATGCGTCGGCGTAGCGCGCGCTTTTTCTATGGGTTGCATACGGTGCAACTACTTGGAGCCGTCTTGAATCGACAGCGGCGATACCTCTCGAAAAAGCTTCATCTGACCCTTCTGCGTTGCCAGAGCGAAAGCGGAGCGTGGGAAATCTCAAAGCTAGGTTACTTGCGAGACCTTCAGCTTGCACAGCCGAGTCGTGAGGAATAGCCCTGCGACCCTCAAGCAGAACGACGCCATCTTGGTTATGGGTAACAAGGGAGGTGAATTCAGAGAAGGTCATATTTTTATCCGGGTAGCTGATTGACTCAAGTGCCCCCCACATCTTGTGGCTTTGGCACATACAACGATTTCACTGTGGGCGGACGCGTGGTCACGGCCTGCTGCACGATCCGATGGAAAAGTTTCCCCCGGTGTTGGGATAGCCGACGGTTGAATCGAAAAGAAAATTCGTTGAGGTAGGCTTGGAGGCGCGAAGGAGTGACGCCTCCTTGATGGGTGCCTCCCAGCCAGCGCTTGAGTAGAGAAATGATAAGATGAACATGGTCGAGTTCCTGGAGCGCTTCCTTGCCCGCGGTGCTGACGACGTGAGGCCGATGCACGATTCCCAATGCTTGGAGATGGTCGTAGACCGACAGCCCGTCGGTTACGACCAGCGCGCCCGGTTCCACATAGTCAACGATAAAAGACTCGACGATCTTCCTGTCTATGGACGCCACGCACCGGAAGCGGACCCGCCCGAGCTTCTTCCCGGATTCGCCTTCCACGGCGACAAGAACAGCCGTCTTGCCTTCCGCACCGCGCCCCCGAGAACCTTCCTTTGGTCCTCCAACAAATGCCTCATCGACCTCAACCCGGGATTGAGTTCGACGAGAGCTCTCGAAAATCTGCATTCATATATTTTTGTACCTAACGTCCGCGATCACCGGCCCCGGATCGCTGGCGCGACGAGTGCCGGGAGCGTAGCGACTAAGCACTCGGTGTGCCACGGGTAGCCATTCGGTGGATCGCATGGTTCGAATATTTTTGTTATGTGAACAGCCAAGCAATTGTCGCAAAGCAAATGCCTCCAAGCATAAAAGACATCCCAAAAGCGAAAAGAATAAAACTGCGCTTCGATAAGCCAGGCTCCAAAACTGATTCGGATATCTCTAGAGGATTGTAGAAGACTTGGATATCCTTTCCTTGTGGATATTTTTTGACAAAACGCTCCGCAAATCCCCGGCCCGCGGAAACGTTCTTCATTCCAAAAGCGACCATATCTCCCTCGTATTGTTGCTCTTGGATAGAATATTGGTATTTGATGCCAGGTGAATAAGATGAACCACGTTTTCGTCCCGAATGCCGCTCAACTTCTGAATATACGACAGGTCCATTCGTGTGCGGCCAATTTCTGCTTTCGTAAGCGTGAACAATATTGCGAACTCCAAATCCGGCGATGATTCCGCCAGCTAGAATGAATAGCGCGAAGAATAGTGCGATTATAGGCATATTTTTTTCGAACGTCCGCGATCACCGGCACCGGACCGCTGGCGCGACGAGTGCCGGGAGCGTAGCGACCAAGCACTCGGCGTGCCAGCGGGTAGTGGTTCGGTGCATCGCATTGTTAACCCTGTATTTTACGCCTCCGTGAAGTAGTCGGAGTCGATACGCTTCACCTCGTAGTTCGAAGCGACAGAAACCCCAATCCCGTGATCGAACATGAGCCGGGAGAGACGTGCTCCATCAATCAAGATGATCTTGGAATCGATCTTAGACACATATTCTTGAGCATCGGCGGTGAACGATGAAGTGGTGATAAAAATTCCTTTCCGGGCTCGCTGGCCTTGTAGAGCACCGGCAAATTTCTGAATATCTGGTCTTCCGACGGTTCCGTCCCAACGTTTCGCTTGCAAATAAATGATATCCAATCCGAGTGGATCTTCTTTTATGATGCCGTCAATCCCTTCATCGCCCGAACGCCCTAATGCTTCGCCTGCATCTTTGCGACTGCCGCCGTATCCCATGCGGATTACCAAATCAACGACGACTCGCTCAAGAAATTCAGGAGGGCTGTCCATTATGTGACTCAGAAGATCAGCTTCGGTAGTCCGCCGCATCTTGATATAAGCATTCTCAAAGGTTTCTTCGGGGGTTTCGGCGTCCAAAGCTTCATTCTCGCGTTCTCCTGCCTCCTCTGTCGTTCGTCGTCGACTGCGAAACTCCCGATAGTCGTCGAATCCGTTGAGAACCCGTAAATCCACGCGTTCCGGGTGGTCAAGTAGGATGCTTCTACCTCTTTCTGTGATCACGGAAATCGCCCGCCGGGGCGCATCCAATAGACCTGCCTGTGACATATGTGTCTTCGCCCACCCCACTCTGTTGTCAAACAAACGGGCTCCGCCGCTAGGTAACATTGCACGGCGCTCGTCTTCGGTCAGCTGGAATTGCTGGGCTAGTCCTTCGACTAAATCTCGGTTCTTGTGCTCACTGCCGTTTGCGTGGGCCTCCAAGAGTGGACGCATGATCGTCTGAAAATCTGGTATGGGCATATGTATTTGTATAAGGAGCTAACGTCCGCGATCACCGATGGCTGCCCGTGGCGCGACCGATGGCAGGGAGCGATAGCGACCCAGCATCGGGCGTAACACGGGTAGCCATTCGGTGGATCGCATGGTTGGGTGCTAATTCCTCAGCAAGCCAAAGGAGGTTATAGAAATCCATCTGGTAATAATCGCTGAAAAGATCAGGCCGATAGTAAATAAAATCCACCTGAATCTGATCCAGATGCCTCGAAAGGCCGATAACTGCGCGAATATATCGGGGATGTATGCGGCACAAAATAATACGTTCGCAATGATCGCCAGCAGCAGGAATCCAAGAATCCCGTCCACTGAAATATTTTCCGATGATTCGGGTAGCCCAGCTATGAAATAAGCGACCACAATCAAGCCTAGAATCAGGTTGTACACAATGCGACTTCGTTCCCAAAATCGGATTGAGTTTGACGAGAGCTCTCGAAAATCTGCATTCATATATATTTGTACCTAACGTCCGCGATCACCGGCACCGGATCGCTGGCGCGACGAGTGCCGGGAGCGTAGCGACCAAGCACTCGGCGTGCCACACGGGTAGTGGTTCGGTGCATCGCATTGTTCCAGGGGTGCAGTCGGAGGGCTCGTTCCTCGCCTCCGCTACACCCTTTAATGTTCGGCTTTTTGCTATTTGATGAAGTAACCGGACACCCTCCATGTGCCTTTATCATCCTTCATCGGAGTTATTGTCTCAACTGAATCAGGTTTGTCGGCAAAGTTCGTTTTGAACTGGATAACCACATATTCACCTTCAGATCCTCCGGGGAGGGTCGTGGTGAACTGAGCTCCGACTAATTCGCGCGACTTGACTTCACCAACAGGTTTACGAACGGAGGAAACCATTTCATTCCAGTTCGCTTCTGTTACCTTGTCCTTGAAGAATCGCGCAGCTTCCTGCCAACTCTTTTTATATTCTTTTGCATCAACCTGGGCCAGCCACTCCTTGGCGGCGGTAACGGCTGCCTCTGTCTTCTCATCTGCTTGTGCTGTGGTGGTGAAAATCCCAACCGCATAAGTGAGGAGGAGGGATTTAATTAGTGTTGTGGTTTTCATATGCGTTGTAATGAACGTCGGTTTGGTGGTTGGTCGTCAACAAAAGTGGACATTTTCTTTTATTGCCTAACGTCCGCGATCACCGATGGGTAGCCGTGGCGCGACCGATGGCAGGGAGCGACAGCGACCCAGCATCGGGCGTAACACGGGTAGCCATTCGGTGGATCGCTCTGTTCGCATCTTTACTGAGGAACGACGTAGATAGGTTGAGTTGAGTAGGGATTTCCAGCACCGTAGGGGTTATTTATGCTTTCACTGGAGTAGGGACTACCATATTTTCCGTATGGATTGGATGTCGATTCAGAGTCATACGGATTCGAGCTCAGACGACCCCTGTAGTTTCCTTGAGAATCGTAGAGTTTAGGCGCATCCGTGGCATATGGGTTTCTCCACGATTGATTGCTATATGGACTACCGTATTGACTATATGGATTCATAAGGCCATCCGCTTTATATGGACTTCCCGCTCCGTATGGATTTGATAAAGAATTTTGGCTATAGCGGTTGGAAGATGCAATGGGAGAAGATGAGGTAACAGGCATCACTGCCTGAGGCTGTTGCGTGTATGGCGAAGAGGCCAATGCTTGGCTACCAGCAGCCATCCCTGCGACAAAGTTATCAGCTCCAGCGCGAAACTTTGCAGAATTTAGTTGGCGGTAATAGCTCTTTATTTCGTTTGTTCTTGCAATTGCGCCATTCCTTAAAGCCGTGTCGCGCTCAAATTTATCTAATGGGTCTTGCTGGATAGCAGTTACCCGCCCGTTCTTTAAATAGACGTATGTGAACATCTGATTGAGAATGTCATCGCCCTTTTTGTCCCACTCGTAGATCCAAAGAATAGAGCTTTTACGAGGCCCGTCATTAATACTCTCGACTTCGTGAGGGTAACCAGCAGATGCAACCACTAAATCACGATGTGAACCTATTTGAACATTTTGCATGTTTGGTAATTTCAAAACCTTAGGACTGGCACAAGAGGCTAAAAAGGAGATGCCGAGTATTATGAAGAATCTTGCAATGTTTGTTTTCATATTTTTCCAACGTCCGCGATCACCGGCACCGGACCGCTGGCGCGGCGAGTGCCGGGAGCGAAGCGACCAAGCACTCGGCGTGCCAGCGGGTAGCCATTCGGTGGATCGCTCTGTTAGCATTATTTTTGTGCACGAGCAAGACGCTCGGCGATCCATACTTTGATCAGCGACTGCCGCGGAACCCCTAGCCGATCCGCCTCAAAATCGAGCCTTGAAATCATCCACGACGGAAAATCAACATTCACACGCTTGGCTTGATGACCTGGCCGCACCGCCTTGGCCAAATCCAAGTAAGGAAGGATATCCTCTTCCCCTTTGTCGAAAATCTCATCGAGTTGTTCAGCTGTCATAATATGTTCTTTCTTCGTTATGCCGGGCACGCCTCACCGAAATAAGGCGAATGACATCGCCTCGTATCGTGAAGAAGGCAACCCATATCTTGTCGCCTCTCTTGGCCAGAATCGCACATCTCTGCTCGGTATCGCTCTTGGCTGGGAACTGAATTCGATCCTCATCGCTCCAAAGCACTTTAGCGGCATCAAAGTCGATGCCATGCTTCTCCTCGTTAGATTGGCTTTTGAGTGGATCATACTCGAACTCCATGCGGTATAGAATATATATACCCGACGGCGTCAATCAAGGTGTATTTTTTTCAGCCGAACGTCCGCGATCACCGATGGGTAGCCGTGGGGCGACCGATGGCAGGGAGCGGTAGCGACCCAGCATCGGGCGTGACACGGGTAGCCATTCGGTGGATCGCTCCGTTAGCTTTTTTATCTTCCGCTCGATCCAAATTCAGGCTGACGAGCACTATGAGCAACAGAGAGTATCCAAAGTGTCTTGTCATGCACTACGAACGATATGTTGTGCGGGAATACTCGGCAATTGATTCGTCGATAGCCAA
>JBDNGG010000270.1:0-2164 GCA_041689405.1 Terrimicrobiaceae bacterium
GCTACAAGCCATGAGCACCAAGCATCCTCTCGCCGGTCATCTCGCCCCCAGCTCGATACTCATCAACATCCCTCGATTGATCACCGCATATTTTGCGGAACGTCCCGATCCGTCGGTAGCCGCTGAGCGCGTGGCATTCGGGACATCGGGCCACCGGGGCTCGTCGCTGCATCGTACGTTTAACGAAGATCACATCCTTGCCACCACGCAGGCAATCTGCGAATACCGCGCCTCGTCCGGCACGACGGGACCGCTTTTTCTCGGAATGGACACCCACGCCCTTTCGGAGGCGGCATGGACAACCGCACTCGAAGTGCTGGCCGCAAATGGTGCTACCGTGTGCATTGATGCCGCAGGCGGATGGACGCCGACTCCGGCTGTATCGCACGCGATCCTCACTCACAACGCCGGACGAACCGATGGGTTTGCGGATGGCATTGTTATCACGCCGTCCCACAATCCTCCTCAGGATGGTGGATTCAAATACAACCCCACCAATGGCGGCCCGGCAGATACGGACATCACGGGATGGGTAGAAAATCGGGCAAACGAGATCCTCGCCAACGAACTGCGCGACGTGCAACGGATGCCGATAACCAAAGCGCTCGCAGCCGCGACAACGCAGCGGTATGATTTTGTCACGTCCTACGTGGAAGCGCTGAATGAGGTGATCGACTTCGATGCGATTCGTTCCGCTGGTCTCAAGATTGGCGTGGACGCTCTGGGGAATGCATCAATGGCATACTGGCATCCCATCGCCGAGCGCTACGGACTCGACATCACCCTGCTCAACGCGGATTACGACCCGACCTTCCGGTTCATGTCCGTGGACTGGGACGGGAAGATCCGCATGGACTGCTCGTCACCTGATGCCATGGCGGGATTAGTGGGAATGAAAGATCGATTTGATATCGCGTTTGCGAATGACACCGATGTGGACCGGCACGGTATCGTGACGCGGAGTGCCGGGCTTCTGAACCCCAATCATTTCCTCGCAGTGGCCATCGCGTATCTGTTTGCCAACCGCCCCGGATGGGCACCAACTGCCGGGATCGGAAAAACATTAGTGAGCAGCAGCATGATTGACCGCGTCGCTGCAAAACTCGGACGCGAGCTCGTCGAAGTGCCTGTAGGATTCAAGTGGTTTGTGCAGGGGTTGTTCAATGGATCGCTCGGATTTGGCGGCGAGGAAAGTGCGGGCGCATCATTCCTTCGCAAAGATGGCACCGTCTGGACTACCGACAAGGACGGGCCGATCATGGGCCTTCTTGCGGCGGAAATCACGGCCAAGACCGGTCGCGATCCCGGCGAACACTACGCCGCGTTGACCGCCGAGTATGGCGCTCCCGTTTACGAGCGAATCGACGCACCAGCCAACGCAGCGCAGAAAAAAGCGCTGAAAAATCTATCCGCCGCATCCATCACCGCCGACACCCTCGCCGGTGACAAAATAACTCGCACCCTCACCCATGCACCGGGCAATGGCGCTGCAATCGGCGGATTGAAAGTGGAAACTGAATCCGGCTGGTTTGCCGCCCGACCGTCTGGAACAGAAGAAGTTTACAAACTTTACGCGGAAAGCTTCCGCGACCAAACCCACCTCGAACGCATCCAATCCGAGGCTAAGGAAATCCTCAACGCCGCCTTCGCCGCCTCGTAAAATACCGCCCTATGGAATCCGTCGTCTTTCTTTTTGATATTGATAATACGCTGCTCGATAACGACCGCGTGACCCGCGATCTGCGCAAGTATCTCGACACGTTCGGCGAGGACTCGTGCAAACGGTATTTCGAGATTTTCGAAACGCTTCGCAAAGAGCTGGGCTACGCAGACTACCTCGGAACTCTTCAGCGTTATCGTCTGGAGGATATGCACGACGCGCGGTTGCTGCGGATGTCGTCTTTTCTTGTCGACTACCCATTCGCAAACCGTCTATTCCCCGGTTCCCTCGACGCCATTGAACACGTCCAGCAATGGGGCACCGCGGCCATCCTGTCCGACGGCGACGCGGTCTTCCAACCCCGGAAAATCGAGCGTTCCGGGATTTTCGAGGCCATCGACCGGCATGTGATGATATTCATCCACAAGGAGGAAAACCTCGACGATGTGGAGCGGCTCCATCCAGCGAAACATTACGTCATGATCGATGACAAACTCCGAATCC
>JBDNGG010000271.1:0-21786 GCA_041689405.1 Terrimicrobiaceae bacterium
CTTCGAACTTCGAGATGCCGGTAATCAGATTAAAAAGCTCTGCCAAGTCTTCCGTGATACTTTCCCTGCAGGTGAACATTCCGATGTCGGTGTAGATCCTCGCGGTGGAGGGATGGTAGTTGCCCGTTCCGAGATGGGCATAGCGGCGAATGCTGTCGCCTTCATTTCGGACGACGAGGATTGCTTTGGCGTGAGTTTTCAGTCCTGCGACTCCGTAGACGACGTCCACCCCTGCCTCGCGCATCATTCGAGCCCATTTGATGTTGGCGGCTTCGTCGAATCGGGCTTTAAGCTCAATAACGACGGTGACCTGTTTGCCGTTTTGGGCTGCTGCGATCAGTGAGCGAACAATGGGTGAGTCCGAACTCGTTCGATACAAGGTCTGCTTAATCGCGAGCACATGGGGATCTTCTGCGGCTTGGGCGAGAAAATCCACGACTGGTTGAAAACTATCGTAGGGATGGTGTAAGAGGATGTCGCCTTTCCGGATATGGAAAAAAACATCGGCCTCTGCGTCAAGTGAGACTACTGTATTCTGCGTGAATCGTTTGTATCGCAGATCGGGTCGATCGATTTGCAGAGCCAGCGGCATCAGTCGCACGAGATTCAGCGGGCCCTCGATCCGAAACACGTCTTCATCCTCGAGATTGAACAATTCAAGGAGTCGTTTGACGATATGGGGCGGGCAATCATGCTCTACCTCCAAGCGGACTGCTGCTCCACGATTGACCTTGCGGAGTTCCGTTTCGATTGTATGGAGCAGATTCTCCACCTCTTCATCATCGAAATATAGATTGCTGTTGCGCGTGATACGGAACAAATGTGCTCCACGCACCTTCACGCCTTTAAAAAGCCTGCTGACGTGATGCTGAATGACATTTCCAAGGAAGACGTAGTCATCTCTGGTTGTCTCGTGAGAAAATTTTACGACTCGCGGAAGGATCCTCGGCACTTGAACCACCGCGATATCTGCCTTGAGATCGTCGCCTTCGAGTTCCACTACCACATTCAAACTTTTGTTCAAGAGTTGCGGAAATGGATGCACCGGGTCAATGGCCAGCGGGGTGAGTACTGGATAGACCTGCTTGTGAAAGAAATCCTCAAAGAACGCGATCTCGTTTTCCGGCACCTGCGGATAAGAATGAAAGCGCACACCCTCTGCCTCAAGCCGCGGGCGTAGGTGATCTCGCCAACAGCGATATTGGTCGTCCACCAGCTTCCGAACGCGGTGGGAAATACGGTCCAGCACCTCGGTGGCTGTCAAGCCATCCGCACCCGTTTCGTGGATCTGCGTTTGGCGCTGTTGTTTTAGGCCTGCCACGCGGACTTCGAAGAACTCGTCCAGGTTTGCGCTGACGATGCACAGGAGTTTCAGGCGCTCAAGCAGCGGATTGGAATCATCAATGGCCTGATCCAGTACGCGCTGGTTAAACTCAAGCCAGCTCAGCTCGCGGTTAATGAAATTTTGCGGGTCGCGAATATCCTTGCTCGGCATGTCTAAAAAATCCTCCTGTCCCGGCCGGGATATGCGTCGAAACGAATGTCCCAGGGAACGGGAATTATACCGTTGGAAATTACCGTCTGCAAATCAGAACGGTGAAAATCTGTTGTTCGGTAGTTCGTTCAGTTGGCGACGGTTCGCTTAACTAAAGAAAAGGCCGGAACAGCGCGATGCTGTCCCGGCCTTAAAGGCGTTTAGGCGCACGTTACTTGGACATTCCAATCGTGACTGGCGCCGGGGCCGGCTGCTTGGATGCGCAAGCTCCGAGGCTCAACGACGCCGCTGCGAAAGCAACTACTGCTGCAATTTTGACAAATTTCATTTAAATATTTTCTCTCCTTTCTCCGCTTGATGCGAGACTTGATATTCACGTTTCCTATCGAGGTTACAACGAAAATCGGCTGTCTAAATGATGATTTCCACCGGAGTACCCCGGTCTAATTTTTCATATAGCTCGATAATGTCGTTAGCTCTCAGGCGGATACACCCATGACTCGCAGGTTTTCCGATCAGAGCTTCCTGATTGGTGCCGTGCAAATAAATATATCGATCGCGGGTATTAGCATTCGTGAGATCGCAACCATCCAGCCAGAGAATGCGAGTGAGGATGTGATCGGCCTCGCCGCCTTGGGGCGCGATCTCGCCGGTCGCCTGCCTTCCAACGAATACTGCTCCTGCAGGGGCGCCATCACCCACTTTGTCAAATATCCGGAATCGTCCTACGGGAGTTTTATAGCTTCCTTCTTCTGAGCCGATGCCGTAGCGCGATGTGGAAACGGGATATTCTGCCTTGATATCGCCTCCGCGCAGGACCCGCAACATTTGATCGGAGACGGATACCACGACGCTCAATGCGGGAGCGGAAATTGCACTCTGGTCAGGATGAGGTTCTTCGGTTACGATTTTCATTTCTAGATATTATGAGTAGGCAGTATCATGTAGCAATCGTAGGCGCAACAGGCGCTGTCGGACTGGAAATGCTTGATGTCCTCGACCGCCGGGCTTTTCCGGTGTCTGAGCTCACCCTCTTGTCATCCGCGAGATCGGCCGGGAAGAAAATCGCATTCCGAGGTGCTGACATCGTGGTGAAGGAACTCACAGCAGACTCGTTCGCGGGTGTGGACATTGCTCTCTTCAGTGCAGGTTCGGGTATCTCTAAAGAATTTGCCCCCGCAGCCGTCGCCGCTGGGGCTGTGGTGGTGGATAATTCCTCTGCCTTCCGCATGGACGATCAGGTCCCACTTGTCGTTCCAGAAATCAATGGAAGTGATGTCAAAAATCACCGCGGCATTATCGCCAATCCGAACTGCACAACCGCAATCACATTGATGGGGATCTATCCGCTTCATCAGCGCTTTCGGGTGCGAAGGGTTTTTGCATCGAGCTACCAAGCGGTCTCTGGAGCTGGGGCGCAGGCTATTGAAGAGCTCAGAACGCAAGTGGAGGCGGTTGCTGCGGGTCGGCCCACACAGCCGTCGGTATTTGCTCACCAAATCGCATTTAACGTGATTCCGCAGGTCGATGGTTTTCTCGAAACTGGCTACACCAAGGAGGAGATGAAACTCCAGAACGAGGGCCGCCGTATCATGCATTTATCGATGTTCCGGGCCTCAGTGACCTGCGTGCGTGTGCCAGTCTACCGCGCTCACTGCGTGGCGGTCAGCGCCGAGTTTGAAAAACCGATCAATTTGTCGGAGGCAAGACACGCGATCGAAGCATTCCCTGGCATCCGTATCCGCGATAACGTCGCGCAGAATCAATACCCTATGCCTCTCGATGTGGCGGGGAAAGATGACTGCGAAATTGGCCGCATGAGACTCGACTGTGCCCTCGATAATGCGATCAGCTTTTGGATTTGCGGAGATCAATTGCTCAAAGGAGCCGCGCTGAACGCGGTCCAGATCGCTGAACTCCTGTAAGCCGCGCGCCGCGCATCGGGGATCTGGAAAACGATGCAAATTCTCATTGTTGACGGCCACAGTGTGATTTTCCAATGGCCTGAGCTGCGGGGAATGCACGATCGTAAAGGTTTTGCTGCGCGCGAAAATCTCGTGCGTCAACTCACCAGATATCAGGACACCTCTGGAGTTACTGTGGCTGTCGTTTTTGATGGCAAAGGAACGCACGCGTCCAAAGACACAGAGATTGAGACCATTCAGGTTTTCTATTCCAAGACCGGGCAGACGGCGGATTCGATCATTGAGCGCCTTGTTGCGAAGTATGGATCCACGCACCACGTGGTCGTCGCCACAGATGATTTCCTTGAGCGGCAGACCGTGGAGGCATTCGGAGGGCTTTGGATGTCAACGGCTCAACTCCGAGCGGAATTGACTCGCGCCGATTGTGACCTTGGAGATCAGATCAGTCGCCTAAACCGTCGGCGGTAGGTCATCGGCCTTGGCGCGCTGGCGGTTTCGCCAAACCGTGGCGGCACCCTTCATCCGGCTGAGGATGTAGTAAACTGTCTGACTGCGCTGCCGGACAAGATCAGCACCGACGATTTTCGGGACAAAGTCCGCCGGCACGTCAAGGATTTCAGGAATTGTGCTTCCATCCAGCCCCTTACAAAGAATGGACGTCATCGCTTTGGTGAGTGTTTGGACCTGTGGTCCCAGCGTCACACGGAAGTGAGATTGTCCGTCTTCTTCCACTTTGAGGAAGACTCCGACGGTATCCGTGCACTCTTCATCTTTGCGGGTGTCTTCCAAATCAAAAATTTCCCCCTCTTTGGGCGCCTGGCCCCGGCTTTGATCGGCATAGGTGATTAAGGTCTCGCGTTTTTCTGCGTCGGGAAGGCATTCGAACAGAGAGATGATTTGTTGGAGTTTCGGTGGGTAGACGTGCATAGTGGAAGAGGTCTTTATTGGAGTAACGCTATAAGGTTTTTTCCACGCTGCCACTGAATTTTCCCATGAGCCTCACTCTAGATCATGTCTTGAAGAAGAACGCGGATCGGTTGTATGCACGGATTACCGAAGATCCGGATATTTTCCAGAGGTTGGTGAATCAGCAACCGCCCGATTATTTATGGATTGGATGCTCCGATAGCCGCGTGCCTGCCAACGATATTGTCGGCCTCATACCGGATGAATTGTTTGTTTATCGTAATGTGGCTAACATCGTTTATGCGCCTGATCTAAATTGTCTTTCGCTTGTTGAGTATACAGTTCGTATCTTTCGCGTTCGTCACGTTATTGTCTGTGGTCGCTACGGCTGCGGAGGGGAGCGCGCTGCATTGGATTGCCAACATCATGGGCCGACGTCGATTAAAGATGTTTCTTTGAAAAACAAGGATGCAGTGGACCTTCTGGCGACGAAGCGACACGTCTCAACCGGACATATGAATTGAATGTCATCAGCCAAGTTCAAGCCCTTTCGCACACGCCTGTGGTCCAGGCCGCGTGGCTGCGTGGGCAGGTTCTCAATTTGTATGGCTGGGTCTACGGCCTGGAAGACGGCCGCGTCAAAGAGCTTAAAGTTTCGGTCTTGGAGATTTCGGATGTGGATCCGACTTATCGGTATGACGCGCAATGCGAGGAGCCATCTTGACTGAGCCGAGGTTAGAACTGTGTGGCTCGGGCATATTCCAGGAAATATATTAATGCTGTGATACCCCCAGAACAGGATAGCGATGCGAATGCAGACCGGGATCTGATGCGGCTCGTTGCTGCTGGAGACCGGGATGCCTTTCGGAATCTCGTCGAGGCGCATCAGCATCGTGTCGTTGGCACCATTGCAAAAATGCTCGGTGACACCCGCGATGCGGAGGATCTCGGGCAGCAAGTTTTCTTGAGGATCTGGAATTCTGCATCGCGCTACGAACCTCGGGCGAAGTTCACGACTTGGCTCTACACGATTACGCGAAATCTGGTCTTCAATGAAATCCGCCGTCGTGAGCGTACAAGATCGGACTCCCTGGACGCTCGGATCGCCGCTGGCGGTGATTCATTCATGGACTCCTCTGCGGTCCAAGCGGACGAGTCGATGCTTCAACGCGAGCTTGAGGGCGCAGTTCAGGCAGCCATTGAGGCACTACCCGCCGCGCAGCGTATGGCTGTCGTCCTTCGGCGCTACGAAGATCTCTCGTATGGTGAAATTGCTGACGTCATGGAACTCAGCGTTTCGTCGGTGAAAAGTCTACTTTTTCGCGCTCGGAGTGAACTCAAAGAGCGGCTGGAAAACTATCTCAACGGCTGATTCCTGAACCTCGCAGTAACTAATCTCACGGCGTAGGGTGAGGAGTTGGCGTCGCCTCCAGAGCGGCAGCCGGAGATTGCGAAGCGGATTCGGCCTGGGTTGTTGGCGAGGGAGTTGGTGTTGGCTCCGGTGTGGGAGTTGGCCATGGTTCTATGAGCGACTCCCAGCGGTGGAGCGGCTGGTCACTCAATCCTGTCGCCGCCAAAAGTTCAGAACATCGATCGTGCCAGCGCGCGAGATCAGGCGGGCCAAATGGCTTGTCGGCGGATCCAGGAAAAACAAGGTATGCCACTCGAAGGGTGCTTACGGGGCGCGCAAATGCCGATGATTTCGGGTTTATCTGCTTACAGAGCCGCACTGATGCCTCACCAAACTTAAACGACGGTCCCGCATCTCCCACCATGGCCGGATAAATCACCCCGTCATATACAACCACCGCGTAGTCACCGATAGCTACCGCATGAGTTCCTTCCAGCTCTCGGAACATAAATGTCGGCATCACAATGTATGGGTCGTTTCCAGAAACAAGAAAACTGAACCGCTCCAGCTCATACAACGTCGCTTCGGCATGTTTGATGCCAGCCTCCAACTCGCGATTACGTTCCACCGGAAGGCCCGCAATCGCGTATTCCTCTTTAAACTTGGCCAGACGATCCTTCGTTGATTGGAGGAATTGATTTGGCTGGTCTGAGAGGTTCCGCCAGCGGTAGCTCGTCTGCGGTTGGAAAAACCGGGACGAGCCGTCGATCGGGAAATTTCGATCTCCGTCCGAGCCATCCGTATTCACATCCATATCAGCTAAGCTCAAGACTGAGATCGCGCCTGTGTCCGGGCTTTCGAGTTCGAGGATGGTATCGCAATCAAAGAAATTGTGTCTGGTGAGCAGCGCGTCCAAGCGACCGAGGTTGCGGCGTAGGTTTTCAACTTTGTACTCATACAGCCGCGGGAATGCAGGTGACACGCGTGCCTGGGCAAGCTGTGCTGCCAAGCCGGGCAATGCATCCACAATGCGAGGATCGTTTTTCACGAAATCGTCCACTGTCTGAACTGCTCTTGGCAGACGGATATGGACTGCAAGATCCAGACGGTAGCTGTCTCCCTGGGCTCGGGCGTAGGTGGCGGTGCGGTCACTCTCGGAGGTCTCAACGCGGCTCTGCACCTCCATGTCATTGAAAAGCTTGGACACTTCAATGCGCTGTCGGGGGATGAAGGGCGTGGGTGAGGGAGTGGGCGTTGGCGGTGGCGTCGGTCTCGTGACGGGTATCGGAGTCGGCGCAGGTGTCGGTGTCGGTGTCGGTGTCGGTGTCGGTGTCGGTGTCGGTGCGGCGGAATCACATGCGGTGAGGGCCATGGTGAGCCCCATTGCGATGACGGTAAATGCAGCCGTTACGGCGCGCCGTGACCCAAAGATATCCATCAGGTATGAGTGATAAACGCTGCGTGCACATCCTGCGGGATGTCAAGCATGCGGTAGTCGGATGAGGACACAAAAAGCAGGCATTGTTTTCCTTTCCCTAGCAATTGGTCCTGGGAATCGTAAATTTCGTGTTCGAGTGTTACAAACTTCCGGTTGAAACTTGCGATTTTGATCTGGACTCGCACGACCTCGAACTCACGGGTCTCGCGAACGAACTTATGCTCAAAGGATCGCGTGAGGATGTAGAATTGTGTGTCCTTCAGGTTAAACTTTGGCATCACTTTGTTGAAAAATAATTCACGCGTTTTTCCAACCCACATCGCATACATCCCGAAATAAACATTCCCAACCGAATTCGTATCCGCGTAGGTCGCGATTAATTGGTGCACGAACCATTTGCCATCGAAATATCCCGACAAATCGTGAGTCCCCATTGCGGCGCTCACCGGGGTCTGCGCAAGCTGCGCCCCCCCGCCGTCGATGACCGGACCAACAAGAGGCGCAAATCCCCGAGTCATTCCACCGCGCTCCGTTGCGGATTCCAGTTCCTCGGTGTCACTGAGGAATTCCTCCGATGATCCCGGTTTCAGAAGCAGCCATGCCACATATCCGAGCGGCAGTAGTGAACCAATGATTTGGAATAACGGATAACGGAGGAAATATCCGTAAGCTAAAATCACCACAGCTAGGCTTCCGATGCTAAACATCTTCACCTGTGGAATCGCATTCGCCGGGCTGATCAAATAACACCGCGCGATGGCGAGAGCCGAGTATCCCACAAAAAATGTAGCATAAAAAATCATGAAGTACTCAAGTTCCAGTCCAACGACGGCACTCACCAACGCTACTAACCCGCAAAAAATAAATACCGGTATGGGCGAGGTTACGAGGCGTGTCGGGATCAACGAGAAAATTGCATGCGTGCTCGTCTTCACATTGGACTGCAAAAACCAACGCAGCGCGATGTAGCCGCTATCCAGAGTGGTAAGCAGGCAGATGCAAACCCAAACGCAATATGCAGTAAAAATCCAAGGCTGGGCTTCCGCGTTTTGAAAAAAGAACCGCATCAGCAGGTCTTGGCCGTAGGTATAATTCGCCAATCCTTCCCGGATGAATGTGCCGCCGCCCAGGTTCATCGCCCACAGAGTCATCACGCCGTGAAACAACAGCATCGCAAAAAATTGGATGCTTCCCACGACATAAGCCCAACGGATCGATACGCGCTCCCGGTGCATCTGGATGGCTCTCTGCCATTGCTGGAGGTCGAGCCATGGCCCGACAAGAAATCCGATCACAATCGGCACGGCATATCCCCAATAATTCCAGTCGTTCGTTGGTAGTTGATTCACCACGAGGGACGAGACATCCGTAAAATCATTACGTCCGAGGATCAATACCGCGACGGCGCCCGCGAGAATAACTGCCATCACACCATGGCTGTATTTGATCCTCTTGATATCAAATTCCTCACCAAAAAGAATGCCCGCAGCCAACACGATCAAAAGTGTGAGCGGGAGATACAATAATTCTGGCTGCAGGTTGAGCGGCTGCCAGACGTATCGGATGATCGCAAAAATCGTCAGAGAGATCGCCAGAATCTGGTAAAGAAAAAATATGAGCCGGAAGGGCCGTGCCCAAGTCGTGAAGAAGTTCGCCAAGGATTCCGAGCCCTTCTGACGGTTGGCAATCAATTGGGTGACCAGGCCGAATGCCATGAGGCCAATGAAATTCGGGATGCTGAATGTCAGCAATCCGAATAACCCGAACTGAGTCGTAAACTGCACGGAGAAAAATAATCCCAGTCCCCACATCCATGACAAAGCCACGGTGTTGCCCCACAGAAGTGTCGAGAACCACCGGGGCAGGGAAGATGAAGTGCTAGTCATGAAGATTGGAAAAGTTTTTGGATGTGGCCCCTAAGGAATATCAGTTGCTTTGCTGGTTCATCAACGACGTTTCGCTTGAGGGTGCAGGAAATTACGCCAGCGATAGAAGATCGTTCGAGGCGGATGGAGCGGTTGGGGGGGATTTGTGGCGGCGGTGAATCAGGATCGCACGTGACAGACGATTCATTTTCCAAGAAGATTTACACATGAAAGTCCCCGTCTCTCCTTACCTGCAGATCGACGGCATGGTTTACTTCCGCCGGATGCTGGATAAGGCCCGCTTGTTTGCGGCTGGAGAGCTCAGGGAGGACCTTCGCTCCAATCTTGGTAAGGCGATGGACGCTTGGACGTGTGAGTTTTTCGGAGTTTCCTATCCCGAACTCAGCACCCGATTGCGTGTCGAAGGCACATCCGACGCGGATTTGCTGGAGTGGTGTTTTTCTGAGGGGAAGAGGCCGACGGACCAAGAAATCAAGGTATGGAATGCATACATGACGAAGATTGGTTGGCGCGATTACCTCAGCGAAAGATTATTCAGCCGCAAGTCCGAGAGCGGGTTTGCTGATCGGGACGATATTCAGACCATGTTCGACTATATCGACGCCGATGAAGGGCGGGCTCCAGGAGATGCGCTTACGATCAATTGATGCGGCTGGATGGAGTGGGAGATGCTCGATCAGTTTTTCGATACAGTTGATAAAACCCGCTGTTCTTGATGAGGGTGAGATCCAAGCGTGGCGGAACATCACCTGAGAATAGCAGGTTGCCCATAGAACCCGGGAGGGCATCAGTTCCCAGGAGTTGAGCTGACGTTGAGAGGGTCCGCACCGGATCGTCTACAATCACCCATGTAGATTTGCGCAAATTCAAAATCGTCTGGGCCTCCTGCGGATCAACGGAAATGAAAAACTTTGCGGTATCAGCGATGCCAGCCAGGCTTTGATGAGAACTGCCACCGACGCCTGGTTGGCCGGACCAATACGCCACGGCTGGCGAGATCCACCAAGGCGCAATGAATCCCCTGCCGGGTGGCAGGCTCATGGCGGAAGCAATGGCGCGCAGTTGAATATTTTCCTCCCGTTGCTCAAGAAGACGCAGCATGTCAGGTTCCTCTGGATACAAAGTTGCTTCCCATGCAGCAGCAACCGGCCATAGCCCGACGACGAATCCTAGGTTGATCCATAGGGACCGCAGACGAAGCGAATCCAACGCAAAGGGAAGTGCCATCGACAGAAGGAGAACAAAGTAACATGCCCAGCGAAGTTGCCACATCGATAGCGCAAATGTGGCAATCAGGAGTATCAGCCAAAGCCAGGCAGTCCGGTCCTTGGGTGGATACATCACTCGTTTGACCAGGATCGGGATCGTGAGTAGTCCTGCGCCCGTCCATGCGATCCACTGCAGTGAGAAAAGCGGTATTCGGGCAAGCTCTCCAAGCATAGACGCCCAGCGCGGGAAATATTGGGCAAGCGTAGGGTCCGCTCCAGGCCAGATTCGCCATCCATCGCATGCAACTGTCAACCCGTATCCCATGCCAAAGACGAGCCAACCGGTCAGCCAATTCTCTTTCCAAGCGGACTTGCGGAAAATAATTGCGCGGATCGTGATGATCAGAACGAAGAGAATCAGAGGTTCAAATAAACTCACCCACATCGCGCATGCCCAAGCAAACCCCCACAGGATTGCGACACCTCGACCCGGACGAAGCCACATTGTGACCTCCGCAGCGACAGCGCAGGCAATCAGAAGCATGACCAAAGATTGATGGTCTGGACGCCCCAATTTCACTGCCTGAACGATCATCGGAGACACCGCGACGAGCAGCAACGTTATCCAGCGGAATTTCAAACGCATCCATCCCATCCAGAGCCACAGGCCAAGTGTCAGGATGAATGCAAGGAGTGGTGAAATCCAAGCACCCGCAAGGTCCAACGTCTGCTCCGGAGCGATGCCGAAAACGGGTAGAAGTTCGGCAAGGCCAATGATGAGGAAATCCAATGGCGCTGTGGTATGGGTAAGCGTGCCCGTGGGCCAATTCTCAAAAGCGTGGAATCGGATGCTCCAATCCCCCCCATCCACAATCGATGCCACGCGCGTCATTCGCGAATAGCAATCCGCGTCGACAAAATAAACATGATCATCGACCAGGACGTCCTCGTGATTTGCTGTCACTGCGAGAAATTGCAGTGCGAGTAGCACGAGGAGCCCGGCTGTCGAGCGTATCCGTCGGGCGATGGTGGCAGTGGGTTCCTTAGTCACGCCCCGGGTCATGCTTAAAGTGTACGGAATCCAGCGGGGAACGGGTATTATCCCGATCTGCGGTTAAAGCCGGCGACTGCGCGATCCATCTCGCGGGATTCGGCGCGGTTTTTGAGTTCGGAGCGTTTATCGACGGCATGTTTGCCTTTACCGACGCCCAATTCTACCTTTACCACGCCACTCTTCCAATACATGCGGAGGGGAATGAGTGTGCGCCCGCTGATATTGACCTCGCTAAAGAGGTGTTCGATTTCGCGTTTATGCAGCAGAAGGCGCCGCCTTCGCTTCGGCTCGTGTTGTTCGTGACTGGCGCGAACATACGGTTGGATATCGGCGTCGTATAGAAACGCCTGTCCATTCTCCACTCGGGCGTACGAGCCTCTGAGGTTTACGTGACCAGCTCGAATCGATTTAACTTCTGTTCCAAGGAGTTCGATCCCCGCTTCAAGACGTTCTTCGATGTGAAAGTCATGAAACGCCTTTCGGTTATTGGTGATCTCGGCAGACATGGAAGTGCCGCCTAAGCGGAGTCGAGAAGGCAGTTACGCTTTGGGACCCACACGCGGGCCTGCAGAAATTTTTCCCTGAATAATTTCAGCGATGGCTGTATCTGCAAATGTCATGCGGGGTCCGACTTCAACGAGCGGACGAATGCCACTGCTGAGTTGGCGCACCCGTCGTGAGACGAGGTTAATGAGCGTTTGCTTGTTTTCAATGATCGTGTTCGCTTCGTCGAGTGCTTGGTAATTCATGGAAGATCAATTCCCACCTGGTTTTAGGCGGTTTGACAGGAAATCAGTGATGTTTGGATAAGTCAACGGGATTCAAAAAGCAGCCACCGTGGAAAGGCTATTCCTCTACCGCAGGGGTTTCACCGAGGTCTTCGCCCACCATGTAGCGAACGAAGCGACGGATAATGATATTCTCACCCATTTCTGAAATTTTCGAGTTCAGGAAGTCTTTTATCGTGATGTCGGGATTTTTAATGAATCCTTGCTCCAATAAACAGATCCCGCTGTAGAATTTATCCACTTTCCCTTCGACGATTTTTTCGATGATGTTTTCGGGTTTGCCGACGACCTGGGTGCGGAAGATATCACGCTCTTTGTCCACGAACTCAGTCGGCACTTGCTCACGGCTCACGAATGAGGGATTTGCCGCAGCGATGTGGAGTGTGATGTCTTTGACAAATTCTCTGAAGTTGTCATTTTTTGCAACGAAGTCGGTCTCGCAGTTGATTTCGACAAGCACGCCGACTTTGCCTTGAAGATGGATGTATGAGGCAACGACGCCTTCCTTGGCTGAGCGGGAAGTCTTTTTGGATGCTCCGGCGATGCCTTTTTTACGAAGAATGGTCTCTGCTTGTTCAAGATCTCCAGCCGCTTCATCAAGCGCGCGTTTGCAATCCATCATACCCGCGTTTGTTTTCTCGCGGAGTTGTTTAACTAGTGCTGATGTTACTTCTGCCATGACTGTAAATTGAGGTTGTCGGCACCCGGGGATTTCGTCCCTGGTACCAATGTAAGAATGTTTTCACGAAACCACCTTTGGCGGGCGACTGCGCGAGTGCATTGGGATGGGAATCCCGATGTTGCAGATGTATCCAAGCCCATGTGGGCGCAGATACTTATTCGGCTACAGCTGCGAGGTCAGTGTCGTGCTTCTCTTCTATGCCGCGGGCGCTGAGCATGGCGGTAACCAATTTCTGCAGAATCACGCGAATGGAACGGATTGCGTCATCATTGCCGGCGATCGGGTATTCCACGCGATCGGGATCGCAGTTGGTGTCGACGATTGCAACGATAGGGATCTTCAGGCGGTTGGCCTCGGCGACAGCAATCGCTTCCCGGTTGGTGTCGATGATGACCATGGCATCTGGAAGCTTCTCCATATCGAGTAGTCCTTCAAGATTCTTGAAGATACGCTGAGCCTCCCGGCGGAGGCTGGAGGCTTCCGCCTTGTTGATCTTCGAGTAACTTGGGGATTTCTCCAGCGCAGCGAGCTCGCGGTAGCGGGCCACACTTTTGCGAATCGTTTGGAGGTTAGTGAGTGTGCCGCCCAGCCAACGCTGGTTGACAAAGAACTGCCCACTGGCCGTCGCGGCCTCGCGCACGGCTTCTTGAGCTTGCTTCTTACATCCGACAAAGAGAACTTTCCCGCCCCCCTTCACGAGGTCGTGAAGATATTGGGTCGCAGTGTCCAATTGCTCCACGGTTTTGCCGAGGTTGATGATATAGATGCTGTTCTTTTCTTCAAAAATGAAATCCTTCATCTTTGGATTCCATCGTTTCGTTTGGTGGCCGTAGTGGACTCCGGCCTCCAGGAGTTCTGTCATCATTTCCATTTTGGAAGAATTATGGGATTCAGCTATCATGCCGTGTCCTAGGTGGTTTGTTTTTTGGGATTAACTGGCTTCTTGTCCGGCAAAATCCGGCGCTGGTTCCGCGAACGGATCTCCAGAACTGATAATGTCGAACTCACGGTTAGCTGGGAAGCCTGATCCAGCAGGAATCAGGTGACCCATGATCACGTTCTCTTTGAATCCACGGAGTCGGTCAACTTTGCCGAGCGTGGCTGCTTCAGTGAGGACACGGGTGGTGTCCTGGAACGAAGCGGCGGATATAAAGCTATCGGTTTCGAGCGAGGCCTTGGTGATGCCGAGAAGCACTGGGGTGGCTTCTGCGGGTTTTCCACCCTTCTCGATGACCGTGGCGTTTTCTTTTTCGAACTCCATACGGTCCACTTGATCGCCCCAGAGCATGGTGGTGTCACCGGGATCAGTGATTTTCACCTTGCGGAGCATTTGGCGGACGATGATTTCAATGTGCTTGTCATTGATTTCAACCCCTTGGAGGCGGTAAACCTCTTGAACTTCGTTGAGCAAATGCTCTTGAAGCTCTTGCGGGCCACAGATTTCGAGAATTTCGTGCGGAACGACGGGGCCTTCTGTGAGTTGCTGGCCTTTTTTAACGAGGTCGCCCTTGAAGGCAATAATGTGCTTGTTCAATGGGATGAGGTGTTCCTCCTCAACTCCAGATTGGGCGTCTGTCACCACGAGGCGGCGTTTGCCGCGCACAGTGCCACCGATATCCACGACGCCGTCGATCTTGGCGATTTCGGCAGAGTCTTTCGGGCGGCGGGCTTCGAAAAGCTCGGCCACGCGGGGAAGACCACCAGTGATATCTTTGGTTTTGGCAATCTTTCGCGGGGTCTTGGCAAGACGTTGGCCGGCTGGCACTTTTCCGCCTTCCTTGACTTCAACGTGGGCACCCGACGGAATCGAGTAGCTGCCTAGAACTGCTCCCGCCTTGTCAAGAATAACGATCTGCGGGTGCAGATCTTCCTTATGCTCGATAACGACGGTGCCCATGACTCCAGTGGTTTCATCGATTTCCTTGCGGATTGTGACGCCACTGATCATGTCGATGAACTGCACCTTACCGGCGTGTTCGGTGATGATCGGCACATTGTATGGATCCCACTGGATGAAGGTCTCACCTTTTTTCACATGGGCTCCATTGGCAACCGAGATTACCGATCCGACGACGACGTTGTAGCTCTCCTGTTCGCGACCGTCTTTTGAGTGGATACTTACGGAACCGTTTTTGTTTAGAACAACAGACGTGCCTTCTGTGGTTTCAACGATTTTGAGATCATTAAATCGGATCGTTCCATCGTTTTTCGCCTTAATGATAGGCTGTTTGAACGTCTGGCTTGCGGTTCCTCCGACGTGGAAGGTCCGCATCGTGAGCTGAGTTCCAGGCTCACCGATGGACTGTGCTGCAATGATTCCGACGGCTTCACCCATGGAGACTTCGCCTCCATTGGCAAGATTTCGTCCGTAGCACTTTCTGCATACGCCGCGCTTCGATTCGCACGTGAGGACAGAGCGGATTTTGAGTTGCTCGATACCGATCTTTTCGATGGCAGCGGCAGCTTCTTCAGTGATGATTTCGTTCGAGCGAACGATGTAGTTGCCGGTAATGGGATCTTTGACGGACTCACAACTGGAGCGGCCGATGATGCGCGTGGGCAGACTGACGACTTCCTCGTCTCCCTCGTAGATCGGGCTCACGACGATACCATTGACAGTACCACAATCGTCTTCGGTGATGATGACATCCTGTGCGGCATCCACCAACTTGCGTGTGAGATACCCGGAATCTGCCGTCTTGAGTGCCGTATCCGCGAGGCCCTTGCGAGCACCGTGGGTCGAGATGAAATATTCGAGCACCGTCTGTCCTTCGCGGAAGTTCGAGATAATCGGCTGTTCGATAATTTCGCCGGATGGTTTGGCCATGAGTCCACGCATTCCAGCAAGTTGCTTGATCTGCGTGCGATTACCCCGGGCACCGGAGTCCACCATCATAAAGACAGTGTTCATTTCGCGACGGCCATCGTTGTGCTGGAGCGTGCGGAATAATACATTCGCCACTTCTTCGCCGGTATGGGTCCAAACGTCTTGAACTTTGTTTTTGCGCTCGCCGTCCGTGATGATACCGCGGCGGTATTGTTTTTCGACTTCGGCGATTTCTTTGTAGGCCCGCTCGATGAGTCCCGCTTTTTCTTTTGGGATAATCATGTCGGAAACTCCGATTGAGATCCCCGATTTGGTGGCAGCGCGGAAGCCCATTTCCTTCAGGAGATCGAGGGTCTCAACGGTTCCCTGCTGCCCGGCAACCTGGTAGCATCGCCAGATGATGTCAGACAATTGCTTCTTGCCGCAGACTTTATTGTAGAATCCCAGTCCGTCGGGCCAGATCTGATTGAAAATCACCCGACCCGCAGTGGTCTCAAGAATCTTTTGTTCGGAATCGCCGTAAATCGTCTTCCGACCGAAGTCAGGATTTTTGAAGCGAACCGGGGTGTGAGTCTCGACAGAGCCTTCGGAGAGAGCCATCTCGACCTCGGCGGAGTCGGCAAAAAGTGAGGTGCGTCCGCTTGCGGGTGCATCGCCATTTCGGGGGGTCTGCGTGAGATAATAACAACCCAGCGGGATGTCCTGCGATGGCGTGGTGATCGGCTTTCCGCTCGATGGCGAGAAGATGTTGTTCGGAGCAAGCATCAGGAGGCGGGCCTCCATTTGAGCTTCCACTGACAATGGCACGTGGACGGCCATTTGGTCACCATCGAAGTCGGCATTATAAGCCGTGCAGACGAGCGGGTGGATACGAATGGCTTCGCCCTCGATGAGGATCGGCTCGAAAGCTTGGATCGAAAGCCGATGCAATGTGGGCGCACGGTTCAGAAGAACCGGATGGCCTTTGGTCACTTCGTCGAGAATATCCCAGACCTCAGGCGTCTGGCGCTCGATGAGTTTTTTTGCACTGCGAACCGTGTGAACGTATCCGAGTTCTTTGAGGCGGCGGATGATGAACGGCTCGAATAATACGAGAGCCATCTTCTTCGGTAGCCCGCATTGGTTGAGCTTGAGCTCGGGTCCAATGACGATGACTGAACGCCCGGAGTAATCGACGCGCTTTCCGAGCAAGTTTTGGCGGAAGCGTCCACCTTTGCCCTTGAGCATGTCACTGAGCGACTTGAGCGGACGGTTGGCAGCACCGGTAACTGCACGGCCATGGCGGCCATTGTCAAACAAGGCATCGACCGACTCCTGAAGCATCCGTTTTTCGTTGCGGATAATAACTTCTGGAGTTTTGAGCTGGAGTAGCGTCTTGAGACGATTATTTCGGTTGATGACACGACGATACAGGTCATTCAGATCCGACGTGGCAAAACGCCCACCTTCGAGCGGCACAAGCGGGCGAAGGTCTGGCGGGATTACTGGCAACACGGCTAGAATCATCCATTCCGGACGAGTCTTTGATGTGGCAAACCCCTGGACGAGCTTCAAGCGCTTCGAATATTTTTTACGGAGCTGCTTACTCCGGGTTTGAGTCATTGAGACCTCGATTTCGCCGACCAGTGCCTGGAGATCGGTCTGCTCAAGCAATTTTTTGATTCCTTCAGCGCCCATTCCTGCTTCAAAGCTGTCACCGTAGGCGTCTTCCGCATCGCGGAATTCGGTTTCGGTCAGCAATTGGCAGCGTTCAAGCGGGGTGTTGCCTGGATTGATGACGATGTAATCTTCGTAATAGATCACGCGCTCAAGCTGACGGGAGGTCATATCGAGCATGAGGCCGATCCGCGATGGCATGCACTTGTAGAACCATATGTGCGAAACGGGTACCGCAAGCTCGATGTGTCCCATTCGCTCGCGGCGGACGCGGGATTGGGTCACTTCAACGCCACAACGGTCACAAACAATCCCTTTGTGCTTGATGCGCTTGTATTTTCCGCAGGAGCACTCCCAGTCCCTGGTGGGACCAAAGATACGTTCGCAGAAAAGCCCCCCTTTTTCCGGCTTGAAGGTGCGGTAATTAATTGTTTCCGGGTTTTTGACTTCGCCGCAGCTCCAGGCACGGATGGATTCCGGCGATGCGACGGTGATGCCCACCTCGTCGAAATTCTCGCGCTGGGCTGCTCCGGTCAACTCACTCAACTTGTTTTCAATCATGGTATCTCTCTCGGTGTTGCGTGTGTTTCAGATGCCTCTTAGGCTGCGGTGTCTGTGAGCGTAAGTGCTCCCTTTTGGCTTCCGACGCGGACGTCGAGGCCAAGCCCCTGCATTTCTTTAATGAGAACGTTGAACGACTCGGGTGTGCCTGCGTTGAGCGAGTTGTCACCTTTGACGATGCTCTCGTAAATCCGCGTGCGCCCTTGGACGTCGTCCGACTTGACGGTGAGGAGTTCTTGCAGCGTGTAGGCTGCGCCATAGGCTTCGAGTGCCCACACCTCCATTTCTCCGAAGCGTTGGCCGCCGTATTGAGCTTTACCACCGAGCGGTTGCTGGGTGACGAGCGAGTATGGTCCGACCGCGCGAGCGTGAATCTTGTCGGCGACGAGGTGACCGAGTTTGAGCATGTAGATATATCCGACAACCACCTGTTGGTCGAATTGCTCGCCGGTACGACCGTCGAATAACGTTGATTTCCCGGTCTCGTTGATCCAAGTGTAGCCATCCTGCTTTTTGGCTTCGACGAGGTATTCGCGGATGCGTTCCTCGCTGATACCATCAAATACGGGCGTGGCGACCTTGAATCCGAGGGCCTTGGCTGCGACGCCGAGGTGGGTTTCGAGAACCTGACCAACGTTCATTCGGCTTGGCACGCCGAGCGGGTTGAGCACGATGTCAACAGGCGTGCCGTCTGCGAGAAATGGCATGTCTTCTTCGGGAACAATCTTGGCGACAACGCCCTTGTTTCCGTGACGACCGGCCATTTTATCACCGACGCTGAGCTTGCGCTTGCTGGCGATGTAAACTTTGACCTGCTTGATGATGCCGGGATCGACGTCATCGCCGCTTTCAACCATGCCGATTTTTTCTTCCTTCTCTTGCTCGAGATCGGTGAATTTGTGTTCGAACTGGCTAATGATTTCGCGGATCTTATTGCGGATCGGGCTTGGATCGATTTCGACGTGCTCGTAAACCGAGGCGAGCTTGCGGAGAAGTTGCTTGGTGATTTTTCGGTTGGCCGGGATGATAATTTCACCCGTCTGCGCGTTCACCACATCAAGCGGGATCTTCTCTCCGAGGAGCACATTTGAGAGTGCCTCGGTGAGCTGCTCATGCAGTTCGTCTTTGCGGCGCTTGTGATCGTCGAGGATCATCTTCTGCTGCCGCTTCGACTCAGTCGGAGTCATTTTCTGACGAGCAACTTCCTTTTTAGAGGAAACTTTGACGTCCATGACGATGCCATAAGTGCCGGATGGGACGGTGAGCGATGTGTCTTTCACGTCCGCTGCTTTTTCACCAAAAATCGCACGGAGCAGGCGCTCTTCCGGGGCCAGTTCCGTCTCGCTTTTTGGAGTTATTTTTCCGACCAGAATGTCACCAGGCTTGACTTCAGCACCGATCCGGATGACTCCGTCCGCGCCAAGATTAGCAAGAGCTTCTTCGCTGACGTTTGGGATATCTTTGGTGATTTCCTCAGGTCCGAGCTTCGTATCGCGGGCTCCGATCTCGAATTCATCGATATGAATCGAGGTGTAGATGTCCTCTTTCACGACCCTCTCGGAAATCATGATGGCGTCCTCGAAGTTGTATCCGTTCCATGACATGAATGCCACGAGCACATTGCGTCCGAGGGCGAGTTCACCCTTTTCGGTATTCGGACCGTCAGCAATGACATCACCCTCCTTGATGTCTTGTCCTTTGGCGACAATCGGCTTCTGGTTAATGCACGTGCTCGCATTGGAGCGCATGAACTTACGCAGTTCGTAGATGTGAACGCCGGTGGCCGGATCGTGCTTGAACTTCTTCCTACCCTCGGGTAGCTGACCATCTGGCGTGATAACGATGTGGTTTGCCGTGACGGAGGCGACTTTGCCATTCGATTCGGAAACGATCACCGCCTTCGAGTCGCGAGCCACGCGGCCTTCGAGACCGGTGCCTACGAGCGGGGAATCGGAAATCAATAACGGAACGCCTTGGCGTTGCATGTTTGATCCCATGAGTGCGCGGTTTGCATCATCGTGCTCAAGGAATGGAATCAACCCGGCGGCCACCGAAACCAATTGTTTCGGTGAAACGTCCATATACTGGATCTGATCCGGTGACACTTCAACGAAGTCGCCACGGAAACGTGCCGAGATCGACTCTGCGGTGAAGTTTCCGTTCTTATCGACGGGGGAATTCGCCTGGGCAATGTAGTAATTCTCTTCCCGGTCACCGGTGAGGTATTCGACATCGTTGGACACCTTGGAGCCGGAAACTTTGCGGTATGGCGTTTCGATGAATCCGAAGTCGTTGACTTGAGCAAATGTCGAGAGCGAGCTGATGAGTCCGATGTTCGGACCTTCCGGTGTTTCAATCGGACAAATCCTTCCGTAGTGCGACGGATGCACGTCCCGGACTTCAAATCCGGCACGGTCGCGGCTGAGACCGCCAGGTCCAAGTGCAGAGAGTCGGCGTTTGTGCGTGAGCTCGGACAATGGATTTGTTTGATCCATGAATTGACTGAGCTGTGAGCGCCCAAAGAAATCACGGACGACAGCACTCAGTGCCTTTGGATTGATGAGTTTCTGCGGCGTGATGTGCTCTGTGCCGACATCATAGAGCGTCATGCGCTCACGAACAAGTCGCTCCGTGCGGGCGAGGCCTACGCGGCATTGGTTTGCAAGGAGTTCGCCCACGGTGCGGACGCGTCGGCTGCCGAGGTGATCGATGTCATCGACCATGCCTTCACCGAGGCGGAGTTCGACAAGATATTTCATCGCGGCCACGAAATCTTCTTTCGTGAGGATACGGATGGAATCAGCGACTTCGACGCCGAGTTTCTGATTGATTTTGTGGCGGCCTACGCGACCGAGGTCATAACGTTTGGGGTCAAAAAACAAGCGCTTGAGCATGCTGCGCGAGTTCTGCACCGTTGGCGGATCGCCGGGGCGCAGCTTCCGGTAGATGTCCTTGAGCGCTTCATCTTCGTTGTGAGCGGGATCTTTTTTCAGCGACTTGACGATGGTGTCGTCATTCTTGGTATCAACAACCTGCACCGACTTGTGACCAAGGGTGAGTAGCTGGTGCACGGTTGGCTTGTTGAGCGGCTCGAAGGCGCGAGCGACTGTGACTTCGCCATCAAGGACGTCTTCGATAAGAACCTTGGTTGCGATTTCATCTTCGTCGAGTTTTTCACTCAATTTTAGCGTTTCGACTGTGTAGAACAGGCTGATTATATCCGCATCGGACCCGTAGCCAAGGGCACGGAGGAAAGTGGTCGCAAGGAATTTCCGACGGCGTTTGCGGCGGTCAAGATAGACGTAGAGCAGATCACTTGTGTCAAATTGGACTTCGAGCCAGGATCCGCGATCCGGGATGATGCGGAAGCTGTGAAGCAACTTCCCGTTCAAATGGACATCGGTTTCAAAGCAAATGCCGGGCGAGCGGTGGAGTTGGCTGACAACGACACGTTCCGCACCATTGATCACAAAGGTGCCCTGCGGCGTCATGATCGGAATCTCCCCCATGTAAACTTTCTCCTCCTTGGTGCTTGCGTCGTCCTTATAGCGGAAGGTGACGTAGAGCGGAGCGCTGAAGGTTTGGCCTTCGCGCTGGGACTCAAGAGCGCTCATTTTCGGCTCTCCGAGGTCGTAGCTTACGAAATCGAGGCTGGCCTTCTCCTCAAATCCGAAGATCGGGAAAAATTCCTTAAATACCGCCTGGAGTCCAATTTCGCGGCGCTTCGAGGGTTCTACCCCGCGCTGGAAAAATTCGTCGTATGATTTGATCTGGAGATCAATCAAATTTGGTGGCGCGATGGCCTCGTTCAGCTTGCCAAAGTAAATTCGTTCGGACATGTGGCGGGTGCTTGTGGTTGACATTAATCTGTCTGCGATCCAGAGATGCGGTCGCAAGTCGCCGTCAGTGTGTAAGACGAAAAGCCCGCGAAACGACACTTGGTCGTCTCTGCGGGAGAAATACTACTGGCGGCGGCGCGTGATCGCGGGTTCAGAACTTCAGGCAAAAG
>JBDNGG010000272.1:0-2892 GCA_041689405.1 Terrimicrobiaceae bacterium
AGAAAGAGATTTCCTCTGCGGAGCGATTTTACAGAACGGCGGCTTCGCGCTTTCCGCTGAAAATTGTCAACGCATTTACAGGCAACCTGGCAGCTTCCGACAAACCGTATCTGGAGTATTGGCATCACGGATCGGCCATTGCGACGCCAAGGCAGTGGCAGTCGGCAAGCGACGGCTACGCCAGACTCGGCAGCTTGGCTGGTGAACTCGGATTTAAGTTCGCTTTCGAGACGCACGGCGTTTATCTTCACGACACGATTGAGGCAACCTCCGCGTTGGTGGAGCGGGTGGCCTCGCCGCATGTCGGGATTTTATGGGACCAGGCGAACCTCATGATCTTTCGTGAATACCCGGCCCTGGACGAAGCGATCTCGGCCATGGGAACGAATCTGTTTTACGTGCATCTCAAAAATCTGCTGGTTCCACCAGCTCAGTTCCTATCCGTATGTGCGTTATCTGGGGGGATCATCAATATCCGCGCGCAGATCTCGGCCCTCTATCGGTCCGGCTACCAGGGGCCGCTTTGTATCGAATCGCCCAGGGCTGGCGACCGCATCCAATTTGCCCATGAAGACATCTCCTACATCAAAAAACTTATCCATGAAATCGTCGTCTGATCGGAAAATTACGAGTGCCATCGTGGGTCTCGGTCGGGCAGGTTGGCACCTTCACTTGCTCCCAATCTTAGATCATAAAGGGTTTCAGGTCGTGGGAGGGACCGATCCTGTTGCCGAAAGGCTTGAAGAGATGCAGCAACTCTGCGGAGCCCTCCCCCATGCCTCTTTAGACACTTTACTCGCGACCTGCGATGCCGAGCTTGTCGTTGTTGCCACGCCATCATCACAACATTTCTCGGATGCAAAGAAAGTCCTTAGATCGGGACGCCATTGCATCCTCGAAAAACCCATGGCGCTGTGCAGGGAAGAGGCCGAGGAATTGGTTGCCCTCGCGCATGACAGATCGCTCCATCTCTTCGTGCATCACACTCTGCTCCACCGCCCGGAGTTCTATCATCTCTCATCCGTTCTCCGCCGTGGAGTTTTGGGACAGATTTTCCATCTCCGCACGTTCTGGGCAAGTTATGACAGGCGCAGCGACTGGCAAACTCTTCGAAAAAACGGCGGAGGCCAGCTTAACAATACCTGCCCGCACGCGCTGAGTGTTGTTCTCCCGCTCCTGGGCTCCCCGGTGACAGAGGTTGTCGCAGATCTGCGCAACGTGAAGGATGCGGGCGATGCCGAGGATCATGTCCATATGGTTCTAACAACCGAGTCCGGAATTACCGCGGACGTTGTGGTCTCGACAGCGATGGCCTTCCAGGCCCCTAAGTGGATGGTATTCGGCAAATACGGCGGGCTGAGCAGCGACGGAGTAAAAAGCTCAATTAAGTATTACGACCCTTCCGCCGTCCCGGAAATCAGCCCGGAAGACGGTCCCGCTCCCGAACGAAAATACCGGAGCGAGACACTTCCGTGGGTTATTGAGGAACTGCTCGTGGAAGCAGAAGGCGTTCCCACCTTCCATGAAGATGTTTACCGGGTGTTGACAAAAGGAGGATTGCCGATGGTCACGGCAGAAAGCGCATTGGAGGTTGTGCGGGTGACCGAGTTGGCAGCGATCTCGGCTGAAAAGCGCTCTCCGAAGCAAACTAGGACTGCTCGATGATTGTATTCCCATCAATGATCGGCTGATCGGCGCTATCAATATTGATCAGCCCCCGCATGGCCATGCCTGCGGGAGTACGAATGCGATTATTGATGATTCTCACGTTGCGCACTCCGGGAGCCAACGCGATTCCGACCGCCGTGGACGCGCTTGCCCAGGTGATCTCATTTCCCTCCACGAGGACCCGGTGGGAGGTGTGCCCGGGGCTGCGCTCTGTTCGGAAAAAAACCCCTGCCCCGCCACACTCCGAAATTTGATTGTTCCTTATGATGTTGTCCGTATCCCGGTGCCCCGTGCTGATTCCGTGGCGGCGACAACGCATCACCCGGTTGTTCTCTGCCACGCCGCCCCGCACTCCCCAGCACCAATAAATGCCATCCTCGCAATCTGAGACGGAGTTATCCCGCATGACCGGGCGCTGAGACCCGCTGCCAGGATGAAGTCCAAGATCCTTCACACCGCAAATTGTGCAGCCTTCGACCCGAACGTCGTGAGAAACCTGCCAACTAATGGCGTCGCCGTTGAAGCTGTTGATTGTTACCCGCTGCAACACCACATCTTCGCAGTCGAGCAGAAAAATCGCGCCCCCGACATTGCCATCGAGATAGGGATCCGCCTCTTGGTCAGCGGAGAGAATGAGGTCACGCACAATAATCCCACTGCTCTGCTGGGCTTCAATCATCGAGTGCGCGGCGACAGCTTGCGGATTCTTGCCAAGCCAGTGGTTGATGCGTGGCATGCTGTCCAGTCCCAAACTGGATGCTTCGATGTTTGCGACCGAATGCCTGCTGAATTGACTTCGGGTACCCGCGTCGATTTCGATGCTCGTGATGAGAACTCCATCGCCTACCTGCCAGGCACTGGCGTCCGAGAGCTGCGCATGCCAACCATACCAGTCGAGATCAGCCGTCAGCAAGGAGGACGGACGATGGGGTGCCTTGGCCAAAATTGTCTCTCCGGGTGTCCCCTCAAGTGTGATGTGGCTCGATAGGAAGACCGCATTCCGCAGGGTGTAGCGCCCTGGCAGAATTCTGACAATCCCGCCTCCCAACCGGGCTGCGTAGTCAATGGCTCCTTGAATGGCAAGGTGGTCGGCCCCGCGGAACATTCCGCTGTCGATGCCTACAGTTATGATAGGGGATGGGGCTTCGATTGGACGACGGGCGTCGGACAGGAGTTGAAGAGGTTTCATTCGAGTGCGGGAGGCGGCTGGTTCCTCAGGCTGCG
>JBDNGG010000273.1:0-6479 GCA_041689405.1 Terrimicrobiaceae bacterium
CGCCGGCGTCATCGCAAGCGTGTTGCCGATCAGCCTCGCGGCATACGTCACGAGGCCAAAGACGACGAGATACAACGCCACTACGATTCGGATGGTGGCGTTCGGGGCAAAACGCTTCCATTCCAGCGTAAGAAGGTGAAGCGGATTCATCGGCTGGTAATCTCCAAAAATTCCCGCTCAAGGCTTCGGGGTTTTACGGCGAGGCGGGTGAGGGTGATTCCTTGTTCAAAGAGCCATCGGTTCAATGATCCTGGATCCACCGAGTTGTCTGCTTCGAATGTCCAGTGATCACCGGACCGGGTGCCGCGGGTGATGCCGAGGTATCCGGATACCAGCCGGCCCAGCGCTTCCATCGCGGGCTGCTCGGTGGCCAGCTCCAAGGTTCTGTCGTCGCTGAGGATGGAACCGACCGGACCCGATGCGAGGAGGCGTCCATTTTTTAGGATCCCGACGTGGGAGCAAATCCTCTCGACCTCATCGAGCATGTGGCTTGCAAGCAGGATGGTTTTTCCCTGCCGGGCAATCGACTCGATAATTCCCCGGACCTCAATCATGCCCACGGGATCCAGTCCATTAGTGGGTTCGTCAAGGATCAGAACATCCGGATCGCCGATGAGGCAGGCTGCCAGCGCGAGCCGCTGCTTCATGCCAAGCGAATACGTGTGAAAAGCGGATTTGCGCCGGTCCTTCAGCTGCACCTGTGAGAGCAAGTTGTCGATGTCGGGTGCCTTCACCCGTTTGATTGAAGCCACAAGGCGGAGGTTCTCATCTGCGTTGAGATACGGGTAAAAGTTTGGTGATTCGAGCAGCGCACCGATCCGGGTGCGGGGATTATCACGCGGAGGTGCACCTCCAAACCACGTGAAGCCTCCGCCGTCAGCTCGCACCACGTCCAGCAATACCGCCAGCAGCGTTGTCTTGCCGCTCCCATTGGGACCCAACAAACCAAAGACCTGCCCCGCCTCGATGATCAGGTTCACGCCATCGAGCGCAACCTGCGATCCAAAGCGCTTTCTCAAATTGTCAACGTGCAGGATGTTCATGGTCAATGCGTGCGCAGGCGATGCCCGCAGGCATTCAACGCAACCGCCGTGGAAAGAGCAACCTTCCTGCCGTTGCTACCGCAAATATGTGCGCATGCCGTCGATTGTCCGATTGCGCTTGAGGAATCACCTGACTAATCTAGGGCATGAGTGGATTGTATCGACGGGTGGCAGTGGCATCCACATTTTCGCCGCGGTTTGAAGCGGTGATATGTGAGGCCGACCGTCTGGCACGACGTTTGGATGTCCCGCTTAGCGTGGTCCACGCGGACTTGGAATCTGACGATAAAACGGTCCGCTTCCGGGAGGCACTCCATGGGTTGCACCGCCCGGCCGATACTCCGCTTCTGTGGGCGGAGGACACCACGACCCCGCCTGCCGATTCGATTTTGGCAGCTTGCAAGCGGGGGGAGGTGGATTTGCTCCTAGCTGGAGCGCTGGAGCGGGATAACGACCATCGATTTTTCCTTGGAGGAGTGGCGCGCGGGCTTCTGCAGAAATCACTTTGTGATCTCGTCCTCATGACGCGTCCGTCGGTGGATGAGGTGCCCGTGAGGCACGCGGTCATCGAAGTGGATCTGGCAAATCCCGTGGTGCCAGCGCTCCAAAAGGGCCTCCATGTGGCGCAGCGGCTGGGGGCAGAGCATGTGACATTTATCAGCGTGGTTACACCGTTTGAGGATGCCGCATCGGCAAACAATAATTCTAGGCCACACAATGAAGAATCACTCACCGATCTCGTTGACCCCCTCACCGGGTTCGACGGCGAGGCAGAGGTAAGAATCATCCGCACAACTACAGGATTTGGTGCGTGTGACTTCGTTCAGGGCGCAGCAGCGGATCTGCTCATCGTCATCACCGGAACGCAAAACGGGATGCGCATGTTGCCGCATCACATGGACTGGCTCTTGCAAGTCATTCCGACGAATGTCCTGCTTCTTGGTTCGCAGTCGTGCCAGGCGCAAGCAGATTCAGATCACTTTGCGGGTGGCACGAGCGACTGATCGAACCACTCAAAAAATGCAGTGATCGCCGCCTCTGCATTCAGCACGGGCAGACCTCCTGCCTTGCGGATTTTAGCTGCGTCCGATGCCTCAAACGTCCGGGCGATCACGGGAACATTTCCCCGGTTTCCAAGGATCTTGAGGACATCAGCGGTTCGCGGAAGCGCTGATATAATCAGATCAGCATCTCTTGCACCGGCCTGCAGCAGCAGCTTCACGTCCGAAGCGTCGCCACGCAGGCAGGGGATGTTCATTTTCTCGAGCTGTTCAATGACAACGGGATCATCGTCCACCACGAGCAACTGCCTTCCCGACTCGATAAACGGCTTGGCAACCCACATTCCGGTGCTCCCGAATCCCAGCATCAGGACATGCCCCTTCATTCGTCCCCGGGTGTCTGCACGCCGCCAGCGGGGATGGACATGCAGAAGCCGCCAAGCCAGACGATCTGTTGCGACGAATGGCGTCAGCGTCATGGTGACGACAGCGACGAGCGCGATCATAGAAAATGTCTCCATGGAGATCTGCCCCGTCGCGAGGCCTGAAAACCCGAGCACGAGGGCAAATTCGCTGGATTGAGCCAAGAGCAGTCCGCTTTCGATCCCCGCACGCGAGGACGTGCCTTGCCACTCTGCGATGGCAGCGACAATAGGCGGCGTGATTACCAAAATAAGAACTGAGAAGATCGCCGCATGAAGAAAGACAGTTCCGTCAGACACGGCAACGAGCAGCCCGAGCGCGACAAAAAAGATCGCCTGAAAAAAATCGGCGAGCGAGCCAAGCAATCCGCGAAGCAGTCCATTCACGGGAAATGCGGAGAGCGCAAATCCTGCTAAAAATGCAGCCGCCAGCAGTGGTGCGCCGACTAATTGAGCCAGCCCGAGAAAGCCGAATAAAACTGCAAGCGCGATGAGCAGAAGCACCTCATCGTCGGGTTTGAGCATCTTAACCGCACGCGGAACGATCCATCGGTGACCTGCAACTGCGGCAATAAGCAGCACAAGCAGTCCGCCCAAACCGGTGCCAATGCCCGCAACCCCGCCAGGCACACCAGCCATCACTACGACCAGCACAATCATCGCAAGATCCTGCATCAGCACAACGCCTGTAACGAGGCGACCAAATGGCTCATACATTCGCGCCCGGTCTTTAAGCTGCCCCAACACGACCAGTGTGGAGCTCGCGGAAATCGTTCCAGCAATGTAAATCGCTGTCACTCCATCATACGCAAGCAGCCGTGCAGCGAGGTATCCAGCCGCACCAACAAGGAAGAACTGCACCACCGACACCCAGAGCACCTGGCGTGTTTGGTGTTGGAAGCGGCGGGGGTTTAACTCAATGCCAGAAGTAAATAAGAGAAATGCGAGCCCCAGCTCCACGGTTTGCCGGATCAACTCGGGATCGATCCCGCCACCCACACGCCCGCCCATCCACGACATGGCTATGCCCATCGCCATCAATACCGGAACCACCGGGAGCCGCAGCCAACGGGCGATCCCAAATCCGACTGCTGCGAGCGTGAGGAGGATTGCGAGGTCGATCATCCTTCCAACCAGCCTTTCTCTTGCAACATGCGCCGCTGCAGTTTTATTCCATCGACTTTCGGCAGCATGAGATACGCAACGTCGAGTTCGAGCAGGTTATCTATCACGGATAGATCCACGCCGAGGATTGCACACCGGACGCCTGATTCCCGGCACCGAAATGCGATGAGTTCGTTGAGCTCCTCGATTTGGAGCGCACTGATAACGAGCTTTGCGGAATCCAAGCCAGCCTCTTCAAAAACATCGCGGTATTCCACATTGCCGAGAAAAACCGGACACGGCAGGGCGCTCAGCTTTGCCGGGTCGTTGTCCACGGCTAAAACATGCTCACCACGGGCGTGAAGTTTGTGGGCGAGGCCACGGCCAAGCGTATTCATCCCGATCACTACGATGCGCTCGACGTCCTTCAATGTCTCGTCCATGTCGTCATCGGTGTCCGCCGCGCGGAAGGGCCGAAGGAATCCCAGTTTTTTACAGACGCGATAAAGCGGTTCATTATAGATAATCATGTAGGACGAAACGGCCATGGTGATCACGCCGACGAGTGCGGTAATAGCAACCACCGACTCACCAACCAGCCCGGCCGCGACACCCATGGCCGCGAAAATAAAAGAAAACTCGCTGATCTGCGCGACGGTCACGCTCGTGAGAAAGGATGTGCGCTGGCTGTATCCCATCCGGGCGATGAGGACCATGAAAATGAGCGGATTTCCAATCAGGACGAAGAGCGAAAATGCGAGCACGGGCCACCCGTATTCCAGCATGGACGACGGGTCCATGCGCACTCCAAGTGACACGAAAAATATGGCTACGAAAAAATTCATGAGCGGTTTCACCCGGTGTTGGAGGTCCCGGTTATATGGCAATTGTGCGAGGCTCAGTCCGGCGAGAAACGCGCCGATCTCAATCGATAGGTGCATGGCATGCGCAGTTGCCACGACGACAAAACACCAGCCAAGGCTCCAGATGAAAAGCATCGCCGGAGAACCAGACGCCCATCGAAACGGCCGGGGCAGCACGTATTTGGACGCGATCAGGGCGCCGGCAAGGAGGAGGATCATCCCGCCGAATGCAAATCCCAAGCCCTTCGCCACCTCTGCAAAATTGAGCTCCCCATCTGAAGCAGAGAGCCCGCTCAGCACGGTGAGCGCAATGATGACAACCATGTCCTGAACGAGGAATATTCCAACTGCAATCCGCCCGTATAGCGAGTCAAGCTCTCCCTTATCCGTCAACACTTTGACCACGACCACCGTGCTGCTGAAGGTGAGAGCCACGGAAAGGAAAACCGACTCCATCACGCCAAATCCCAGCAATGCAGAAAAAACGAATCCCCCCGCCGCAGTGAAAATAACCTGCCCAAGCCCGGCGATCACTGCCACACGTCCCACGTCACGGATTTTTTCGAAACTCAGTTCCAGCCCAACGAGAAACAGCAGCAAGACGATGCCGACCTCGGAGATGGCTTGGATCGGATCGCTGATTTGGACCAGCCCGAGCCATGGGCCCAGCACCACACCCGCAATGAGGTAAGAGACGATGGGAGGGAGACGGATGCGGGTAGCCAGCGCGGCAAAAGCAGCCGCACCGACCACGATCCAGCCCAGGCTCTCTAATAGCTCACTTTCAAACATTATCGGTCTATCCTATCGCCCTGAGCCCCCGATGCGCGCGCAAAAAACGCTCGGCGAAGCCGTATTGGCGCGCAGCCTGACCCTTTTGCTCGATTTCAAGCCGCAGCCGCGATCATAAATATCCTGACAGGTCAGACGATTTCCAGTGCGCCCGCGGTGCTTTTCTATCACTGCGGTCGTGGGGAACTTCCTTCTGAGGAAAAGACTAGCGCATTGGGATCATTCTCGAGAGACCATCCAATTTGAACATCGGAGCTGTATGAGAGTTCGTGGAATTTTCGGAAAGAATCAACAGAATCGGGAAATACATAACAAGCAAGGAACTCTTGGGATTCGATCTCCTTAAGAAGCGTTTTGGTCCGATTTTCGGGTGCCACCTCGCTTTTCGTGATAGTTGCGTTCTAGCGTTCTCTTGCGGCGAATCTTCATCGAAATATTGGGCACCTTGCTGTTTTCGGTGGAATATGATCACTGGCAACGGCCACGCCGTTTCATCAAGCAGCCAAGGTTTGGCCAGAGCGTCGGAAAAGGCCTACACACACCGGGTTCGCTGATCGAACCTACAAGCGGATTGTATGAGACAGACAGCTCAAGTCGATGAGGGAGAGAGAATTCGGATGCGGGGAAAGTAGGCACGGAGGTAGCCTCGGTCGTCCGTGGCCAAGGAGTCAGCTTGCATGGCGGCGTGAGCGGCCACCAGAAAATCGGGGAGGATCGCGGTTCGTGGACCGCCCTCCTTTCGGTAGTCCCGGAAAATACGCCCGGCAAGGTTGGCCGTTTCTTCATTCAAACAGCTATGGCGAAGATCGAGGCCGAATAAAGCATCCCGACAGGCTTTGTCTGATGGAAAAAACGACCGAATTTCCGCAAGGACCACGGAGGAAATCAGGAGCGACGCCGCTTCAGAAGCTGATTGGAGACAGGCCAGCCAGAGTTCTCCTTTCGGTTCTCCTTTGAATATTGCCAACAAGACGGACGTATCAATGGCGACAGCACTCATTCGCCGAGCCCGTTCAATCGCTCTTTGGGCAAATCCACCGAACCTCGCAACTCGGTCAGGATATCCATCACGGCGCGTCCCTCCAACTCAGCCTTCAAACAACCAAGCACTTTCGACTGCTTGCGCCGATCCACCACTTTACGAAGCCGGATTCCGTCATCGGTCGCGGTAAAATCCAACTGCGCACCAGGCTCAATGGCAAACCGGTCCCGAAGTTCCTTGGGAATGGTGACCTGCCCTTTTGTTGTCACGAG
>JBDNGG010000274.1:0-1708 GCA_041689405.1 Terrimicrobiaceae bacterium
CTGGTGGAAATCGTCATCGCTCTGGGGATCATGGCATTTTGCGTGGTTCCATTGGTCGGGGTTCTTGCCGTGGCATTCCAGCAAAGCCGCGAGGCGCAGGAGAAGACAGATGTCGCATTTGTCTTGCAGTCCATGCAAGCGAGTCTTCGCGGCGCCGTCTCCCAAGGGACAAATTCACTGGATTTGCTGCAAGCCCGGATCTCCTCCACACCCCAGACAACCTATTTTGCCGAAGGCGGACGCTTTCTTGGGACCAATGCCAGCACCAATGGCGTGACGGCTTTTTATCGATGTATTGTTTCCACAAATGCGTTTCCTTCATCGCCGACTAGACTCTCAGTGACGATCGAAGTGCAATATCCGGCCCCGGCATACACTAAGAGCGTCTCTCTGCCGGTCAGCCTTTTCCGCTATGGCACACGCTGGTAAAACGGCTTTTACTTTGATCGAGTTGCTGGTCGCCATGGCGATCCTCGCCGTCGTCGTCGTGCTTTTGTCCGGCGTGTTTTCCTCAACCCAGCGAGGGACTTCCTTCCTTTGGAACGCGGCATACCAGCGTCAGGATGCGCGTGTGGTATTGAATCATATTTCGAAAGACATGTCGTCCGCGCTCGGGCAGGCGTCGCGGAGCTTCGAGGACGCCAACACCGCAGGGCGCCAACCTCAGCTTTTGCTGAATCCTCCAGGGCTCGGAGCTAATTTGCAGAATGCCAGCTCGATCTTTTGGACAGCGCAACTCCCGTCAAATAAAGGAGGCTCCGCTCTGGTCGGGTATGTTTTGCGTTGGGAGACCACTGCCGACGGACCGCGTCCGAGGCTCTGCCGTATGATGCTCAACACTGCGGATTCCCAACTCGTCCGTCAAAGTTTGCGGCTTTCCACGAGTTCCCCCGAATGGGCCTCCGAAAATCTCGTAAATGCCTCGGCCCCGGGAACTGCGGATAGCGGATTTCAAGGTTGGTTTGCGGATAACATCCTCGCGATCTACGCAAGGGCTCTCGATCCCAATATGGCCCCGATTACCAATTACGCCCGTCAACTCAGCGGACCGGCAGTGAACACCAGCACGCTCGGCGTGGTCTTCTCCGGATCCGCAACCGGCAACGCCACACTTGGGTCTTTCGATTCGGGCAGGGGATACCAATTTCTGCGGGCCGCCGACAATGTCACGGTCAACCGCTTCGGTCCAGCACTCCCTGCCGCTGTGGAGTTGGTCGTGATTTCGGCTCCGCCGTCCGTGATTCGCCAACTGAAGGTCGCGCCCACGGCGGTTCGCTCAGCGGATCCTACGCGGATGTGGGACGACATTAATGCGTTCATTTCCTCGCTGCCGCCAAACGTCAAAAACGCGGCCCGCACCTACTCCACGATCGTGCCACTCGCTGTTCAACAATGAAGCCTCCCCTCGCTTCCACTCGCGGCAGTGCGCTGGCGATTGTTCTCACCTTTGTCGCCATCCTCACGCTGTTGATTGTCACAGTGCTGGTAACAGTCTCCTTTGAAACTCGTGTGGCCGCAAATTCCTTGGAAAACCAGCGTGCAGATACCTTTGCCCGCATGGGCTTGGACGAGGTGGCCGAGAAACTCGCCTCGATTCCTCTCGATAAGCACTGGGCTGCCGGGCCAGGCCGCATCCGCGCATGGAACGGATCCTCGTGGGATACCATTAACCTCTACTCGGAGGGAAATGGCACCGAGCAGGTCAACC
>JBDNGG010000275.1:0-4073 GCA_041689405.1 Terrimicrobiaceae bacterium
GCGGAGTCTTGCCGTTGAACAGCGAGCTAGCAATCTCGACCTTCACGTCGGTCGCTGCGGGGGGCGCCTTGGCGTCAACCGTGAGCCCTTTTTCCAGTGGCTCATTGAGGAAGTGCAGGACCAGATAAGACCCGGTCGGCGTCTCAAGGCGCTGCACGAAATGTTTCCAAAAAAGCGGGCGGCTCCCGCTGACGACGATTTGCTTTTCTGCCTCGGCCGCTGGCAACCGCCGGAGGGCGTTGTTCAGGATGAACTCGCTGTAACGCATGGTGAACCGGGCATACCCGTTTCTCGCGTCCTCGTAAGTCAGGCGATCGGTTCCCGGGACCTTTTCAAAACCGCCGGGCATCCACCGCAAGCCGCAAGCCCACGAAGCGGCCAGGCATTGCTTGGTATCGATTTCGTATTTGCCCGGCCCGCCACCCCAGCCGGCCACAAGGTAGCCGTCCAACTTGCGGGTGCGATCCACCTGATCCGCCATTCGCTCAATGAAGTCGGGCCACTTATTATCCGGCGACGTGGGACTGAGAGCGGCTTTGGCCACCTCATCGAGAATCAAGTTTCCGGGGACAATGATCAGCGCCTCCTCGTTCGTCAGGGCAGCGTCGCCCAGCATGTCATTGCGGAGACTGGCGTAGTTGAAACCGAAGATGAATTCCGGATCCACGGCCCGCACCGTGTCGATGGCATGGCGCATGTTTCGAGCACTCAGGCGAGCGCCGTCGGCTCCCGTGGGCTGGGTTCGTCCCTGATAATCGAAACACTCGCTCACCGGCGCGAGCGGATCACCAAGGGCCGGCACGCTATAATGCCCGTCAAACCGGACCCCTTGAACACCGAAAAACTTCTGCCCGTCAATCAGCGACTGGGCTCCCCGCGTGGTCGCATCCAGTTTCTCGAAATTGATGCGGCAAATATGCAGCCCATAGGGAGTATATTCCTTGCTCAGCGCTTTCATTAACGGCTCGTTGGTCAGGCTCGCTGGGTAGGTGCGATAGTATTCGTCGATAATCGGAATGCTGATGGTGCTCACCGAACTCATGGGAGTGCCGTCTGCGCCAAAGACCACAAGCTCCGGGTGCTGGCGCAGATATTCCGTGCCGCCATAGCCCGAGGTCTGGCTGTTCGCGTAGGAGATTGGCTTGATTCCATTGGCAATGAAGCGGCGGAACAAATCTTTCTGCACACTGGCCGTGAAGTGGTAGGTGTTCGGGGAACCCTGATTGCTCATGTAGTGGTTGATACCCTCCGGCGGGACCATCGGAGCATAGGAATCATAATACATCGGCATGATTTCGTTCACGGCCGCATATGCCTCCCGGCTGCGCTCGACGATCCGTTGGGCACGGACAATCATCTCGGCTTCCTGCTGAGGCGTGACCGCCCACCCCGGGAGAAACGAGCATCCATAAGATGGCGTGATGGCCAGCGCGTTGCGGGCGCACGCGAAAACGTCCATGCCGGATGCAGTCTTGGCACCCGCGGTAGCGGTCGCTTCCACGGAATAGCCCCACTCTGCCTTGGGCGTGAAGGTGAAGGCCAATACCCCCTTCTCATCGGTTGTGCCTCTGGCCGCCGCCAGTTCCTCGCCAAGGCCGCCAAGCACGCGGTAACTGACGTCGGCTATTGTCTGCCCGGCAGGCAGATCCTTCACCGTGATCCGCACGTGTTGCGGCTCGTCGGGTTTGACGCGTAGTTTTTCGGGCCAGACGGTGACCGTCATGGCATCGGCGGAATGCCAGCACCCGAGCACACAAAAGGCGATGAGGGGAAGGATGGACGATTGGGATATGCGGTTTCTATTCATGATTTTTCTCCGAGATAAAGGATTGCAGAGCTGAACGCATGGCCTCGCTCCATGCAGGACTTTCCCAATAAGGCACCACGCCGGGCGCTGGCTTGCCCATTGGTGTCCCAAGCCAGACCATCACCTGCCCGCGGCCATAGTTGCCGGAGACGAGCAGGGGATTTTTTCCGGCGGACATCAAGAGGCTGGAACCCTTTTTCACCCCGGCGGGAACCTGAATCCACTCGACCGCACCAAGAGCGGATTTGCCGCCGGTCGAGCCAGTGACGGGTGTGAATTCGGGCAGTCGCACGAGATCAAAAAATCCTCCCGCCTCGACTGGCAGGGACTCGGCCAGTACACTCTCTTTGAACCGCCCCTTGCCCATCGAGTAGATCCCGCCGCAGACAAGTAGCCTGCCGCCGGCTGTGACGTATTGCTGCACGGCGATCTCCCCGGCCTCTCCAAGGGAATTGGCACCGACGTTGTTCAGCACAACAAGATCGTAGCCGAGCAGGTCTTCAGCCAGCAGCGGCTGCTCAGTCAATTCCGGGCCTAATGTACCCAGATGGAAATAAACTTCGTGGAGGTTTGCCGAGGGGTCGATGGCCTTGAGTATCTCCGGCGTGCGGTTCAGCTCATGCCAGAGGCCGCAGGCATACCAGACCGACAGGCCTTCCTGGGGAACAAGTTTGAGCGCGCGGTCATCCATGAGTTCCGGCTTAATCTTTTTCGGAATCGGCGCCCGGTAAACGGAGGCGGTCTCTTGCAGGTGGTAAAACCCGGGATCCTTGGAATACATGAACTCAGTGGCGCGCATCCCCCCGGCCGCCGTCACTTCCAGGTTCACAATCACCGGGTTCTTATCTGCGCCCGGGATGGTCAACGTGACCGGCTGGGGCACGGAGGCAGTGACCTGCGAAAGCTGCTTCTCTCCCTCAGCCAGCACCTTCGAACGATCCGAACTCGAAGCGCGAACCTTAAGGCCGACAGCAGGCACCGTCTTGTCTGTGGCTCGAACCTGGAACGTCACCGCATCTCCCTCCTGCGTTGCGGTAATGAAGACATTCTGGTCGCCATAGAAACAATTTGCCACATCCTGCACCGGGATCAGCCGGTATTCCGTTGTCCAGGATTTACCGGGCCGCAGTAACACGCGATCGAAGAAAAACTCCGTCGTGTAAGCTGAGAGGCAGCTGTAGTGCATCTGCAAATAATTGAAGTCCACCAGCGCCAGCAATCCGGCACGGGAGTCGCGGTCAAAAGTCATCGCCCAGCCGTCTGCGGGCTTGCGCACAAACTGGTCGCCAGTGACCCTCTCGTTTTCAAAATACGCCATGCGGATGCCAAGATAGGAAGGTCGATAAACCGTCTGGACCCCTTTATTACCGCCGCTAAAGAAGCGGTTTTGCACCCACGCGCCGGGGAACATGTCCTTGTCGGTGGGATTTTCGAGCGTCATGTTGACCTGAATCGCGGGACTGTCTGCCCGCAGGGTATAAAGCTTGCGCAGGATCAAACCGGGGAATGGGCCCTGTTGAAAAGTGCGAGTGGCTTCCAGGCGGAACACCTGACCCGTCTGCTCCACCACCTTGCACTCGTAGGGGTGTTCCTGCATTTCACCCGGATGTTGCTGCTGCCAGATCATATCCTCGCACAACCCGCCCCCGCCCGGATAAATCCACTCCTTCGATGCATCCAGTGCCTTGTGACGGAAACTTCGGACAGCCGCGCCCCGCGCCGGATCGATCGCCAGTTGATAGAAATCGTTCTCAACCACAAATCTTCCCCCTCCATCCCGAGTGGCGGAAAGATCGGCCGCCGGAGCCCCGCTCAACGAAAGGAAGATTAGAAACGCAATCGACCACAAGATTTTGTTTTGATTATTCATAAGGAGACATTCACTTTTACGCCCAAGTTAATTTTACCGGCCCTTGCCGTGGGTTTAGGGTTTGAGGACGACGTTATTGATCTTTGCCGTCACGTCGAACGGAACGCCGTCAAAGCCGGTATAGAAAAAAGCCAGCCCCACATAACTCACACTCTCGCCGCTGAACGCCGCCACACCCTGCCCATCCCAACCGGAGCCTTGTTTGAACTCTGAAATCGGCACTTCCAACGTGTGCCATTCCCCATCCAAATCAATCGGCTGAAGCACATTCACCTCTTCACCCGCAACCCCGGGATTTGTAAATGAAATTCTGACTTGGTGCTTGATCCCGTTGTTCGCATCAAGGTCTTTTGGAGTAACCTTGTAACTAAAAGTTATCGAGCCGTAGTCATTAAC
>JBDNGG010000276.1:0-7237 GCA_041689405.1 Terrimicrobiaceae bacterium
AATTTCCTCCCAACCAACACGACGGTCTCGTCAAGCCCAGGAACGACAGTTCTTGCTGCTGCAGCCAACGCCCCTATTCGACCAAAGTTCGGCTTCTCAGACAGTGAACAGAACTCGACTCCATTCCGCTCGCCAATTCTTGTCGGTGGACCGGTCGGAGTCGTCGTGTTCGCGATGGTGGCTAACGAGGGAGCGCCAAACAATCTCACGAATGTGACCTCTCAGCAGTTCCGGGCCCTTTGGACCCAAGGCTTTCAGCCGCTTTCTCTCTTTACGGGAAATCCGGCTGATTCCAAATTCGTGTATGCCACAGGTCGCAATGACGGTTCCGGAACTCGCACCACCTATATGGCGGAATCTGGACTTGGTATCCCAACGCTTGTCAACCAATGGAGAGTGGCCGGGGCGGGTAATGCGAATACGGCCCTTCGACTTTGGCCCGCAAATGACGGTGTCAATCGCTCAACAGTTTGGGGTCAAGACGTGGACGGCAACGGTGGGTATAACTCGGGCAGTAGCATTAACACTTTGATGGGCCGAACATCAAGTGCTGTTACCGTCGAAGATCCGGCTGGCAATGACGTTTTCGGAACACCGCAGGACGTTGTAATCATGAGTTGGGTCTCCTCGACGGATGCTGCGACAGGAGCTGCTGCCGGCGGCAGAATCCTCGCATTCAACGGCTCTTCAATAACTCCGACTGCCACTACCTCTCTATCTACAACGGACATCAACAAAGTTGCATACGGCCAATACACCGCGTGGAGCTTTCAACAGTTCCTCTATCACGGGACGCTCTCGGCGCAAGAAGCGACGTTCAGGACTAACCTGATATCTGGCCTGAATAACCAAGCGCTCCTGTTGAACAACGGGATCGCTATCGCCACTATGGCGGTTAGCCGTGCGCAGGACGGTGGAACGGTTGCTCCGTAGTTGCCAGCTCGAACGAAATACACTACTTGAAGATTCCTGGCACCGGGCAAAAGCCGGTGCCAGGTTTTTTCGTTCTACATTCCCAACCGCCTGCTATCTAAAATGTCCCGAAGCTTCCTCATTCTCGTTACGGCCATCGGTGCTGCTACTGCGGTTGCGGCTATCGCAATCCGCCATCAGGATCAAAATGATCCGCAGATTGAACGTCCGAAAGCAAATGATTCGGCTGCGCAATCCACTCCATTGCGCAAATCACAACCCTCGGTTGAATCGCCCGTTCCAGCCCAAGCGCAGACTAATCGCTCTCCAATGGGTCAGACGGTGTCCAAGACCTTGAGAGTCCCGGTCGCGCCTGCGACCGCCATTCAAACTCAAACCTCTGTCGTAGCCCAATCTAACCAACGGGTTGCGGCGACACTCAAACGCGTGGTTGCCCAAGCCAAGGCCGACTCGCAAACCACTGCCTCTCCGAATTCCAATCCTTACACGTCCGCCAACGCCGCAACAGTGTTGTCCTCCCAAACCTTCACGAGCAACTCGTACCGTCCGGCAACCGGGTCCAACCCTGGTGGCATTCAACCCAATGTTCCTTCACCCTCAGCGCCCGTTCAGGATGCTCCCACTGCCGAGCAAGCGGAATCCGTAGAAATTGAGTTACCACCCGGCGCGCGCCTACCGGCCGCGCTAGCCCCGGACTCCCAAGATCTACCACTAACCCCGGCTCAGCAAACGATCAAAGATCGAGTCGCTGCAGACTTTTTAGAACAGGTTCAGACTTCCGATCCAACAGGATCGAATCCTACGGAATGGAACCGCCTAGCACTCGACGCCGACGAGCGTCTGCGTAAACTCATCGGGCATGATGCGTTCAACCGCATGACCCTTTCCGCAAGCCTAGAGGCTCTTGGAGCCGGTCAAGTCCCCGAGCCCGTGGAGCCTCAGTAGTAACCGATTCGGTCTCTGCTGTTGAACGAAAAAAACGAGGTGGAGAGAGGAATCAGGCCATGGTCACCTTGCTTTGCATCATGACCTTTAAGCACTTCATGATTTTATCTGAATCGATTTCAGGGGTTGGCTGGCGCAGAAGCTCTCTTCGTCGTCCATTCGGAGACCTTTTGATTAGCTGCGCGAACATCATCGGCTGGCATAGCCACTAAAATTCCTTCGAGAAGTCTGGCAGCAGTGACATCTCCCTGACGGGTAGAGAGCTTGAGCCAAAACACCGCTTCGATCAGGTCGCGATCAAATCCTTCGCCAATCCGATACATCTGGCCCAGATTGCTTTGGGCTCGGGCATCATCCTGATTCGCTGCTTTCAGAAACCAATCCTTGGCGAGTGCCAGATCGGTCTTGGTTCCCTGTCCGAAACGATACATGACACCAACCGAATTCTGGGCTTTCACGTTTCCGAGTTTGGCAGCCTTTAGATATAGGGGGAATGCCTTCTCGGCATTATTGGGAAGTCCGAATTTCGCCAAAAAATGGGCTTCTCCTAATGCGAAGACTGCGTCAACCATGTCCTGCGTAGCCGCTTTCTCCAACCACTGAAGGCCTTCTGCTTCGTTTTTGTCACCTCCACGGCCCACAACAAGCATCTGTGCCAAATTATATTGTGCGCGTGCATCCCCTTTTTCGGCCCCTTGACGAAACCACATCACGGCCTCGGTATCGTCGAGTTCAACCGTAAGACCGATGGAATAAAAGTATCCAACGCCACCAAGAGCTGGGCCATACCCCTGCTTGGCAGCCTCGAGCATCAGTTCCAAGGCCTTCGCGGGGTCTTTATCAACTCCGTCGCCCATGAGGTATTTTCTCCCCAACAAAAAGAGGCGCTCGGGATCAGATGAGTCACCTTCTATTTTTGACACCTCGTTCGAGGCATCGCTATCCGTGTTATTGGTATCTGCCATCAATGGCAGAACAACGGACAGAATTAAAAGGCATGTAAAAGCACGTTTCATAGGATCATAGATTAGAGGCTGTCTGTCTCGCCGCCGCCGTATCCAAGAACTTCGACGGTGAACACGGATGGAAGTTCCTCCGTGAGCGCACTCTGCGGTTGTGTTTGGTCGGCGAATTCGGTTGCCGAGGACAGAGCCGCTGCCGAAGAGCTCGCGCCCGCACTGAGCCCGGAGACGTTGGGAACCGCCGTCACCGGAGCGGATGGAACGCCAGTGGACGTCCCCGCAGCGCTGATGTTATCAGCGTTCAAAACCGTGACGGCGGCAATGGTGATGTCTCCGGTTGCTCGAATGCCCGCGTCACCCGCGTCCACTGTGCCACGCGGAGCGATCAGCGAAACATTTCCAGGCTCAACGCCTCGCACGGATGCAAGCACACCGATACCACCGCCCGTTGCCAATCCACCAAGATCGGTCTCAAGCGCCGCGCTGATTGCATCCAAGCTGACCCGAGTCGGCGGTGCTGTGACCACGGTTTTTGGGGCAGATCCCGCCGCGATGTCGCCTTGCGACGACCAAATCGTGAGATCTCCTCCCCGGAGCGTGAACACCCGTGCTTGTCCAATATTCAAACTCTTATCGACCAGAATCGAAATTTCACCTCCCGCCTCGGTAACGATCCCCGGTGGCACCAAGGGATTTCCTAGAATACTTGGAGCCATCGAAAGTTCCCCACCAAGGGCGAGAACAGAAATACTTCCCCCTGCGGCTGTGCGCACATCCCGCGAACGGGTCAGGATATCACCCTCGGGTGTTGCACCAGCCAGCAAGGTGTCGATGGCGGCATATCCGGCTGTGAAGGGAGATGTCGCATCCGTGGCGGAATCACGCAGGATCGCAAACAGGCGACCGATGGCGCTGAAGTGGTCTAGCTCTGAAGATGAATCGTTTCCATCAAGCAGGCCTGCCTCCAATAGCCCTGAAAAATCAAAGGCACTGTCCCGAAGACCTAGAGCAGCTCCCCCATCGATTCCAGAGATGCCGTTTACAATGAGCACGTTCGCCCCCCCGCTCGGAAGGAAGGGATTGCGAAGACGACCGATGCTTGTGATTCCAACGCCCGTGCCATCCAAATAGTTTGGTCCCGTCCCGAGGTCAATCGTTCGGCCCGCCAAAACCTCCAGAGTGCCGGGGCCATTGATTTGAATGTCACCAGCGAGCACATTGCTGGTCGTCGGATTGCCCTGCGCGTCGCGAAGGATGGTCGCGTTTGGTCGATCCACAATCACGTTTCCGCGATCCAGGTCGGCTGCCAGCGCCCGAGTCGGACTCGACTGGTTGAACGGAATGATATCACGACCTGCCGACACGATTGAAACGGAGTCCTCGTTTGCGTTCTGCAAATAAAAGGCGATATCGGTGATGTCTCGCGCTGCAAGAATCTGGGCGAACTTCGGAGCGAACAAAGTAAATCCAGAGACGTCACCGGATCCGGCATAAACGCGAATCGGCTCCGAGCTATTCAAGTGGTTCAGCGTTTCCGAATGCAGCGATCGTTTCGAATCAAGTCCCGCGGCAGTTCCGGTAAACGAGCCGGTCTCGGCAAAAAATTGATCAAATCCTGCCAGGAAATCCGGCGCAGTCTGACGCAGCCGAAGTGCATTCCTTCCGACCCCCGGAATTCCCTGGTAACTGATCGGATTGAGGATCCCCGGGAGAAGGCGTGGATCTGCATCCGAAACATTGATCCTGGCCGCCGTGTAAGCTGTAAGACCTCCGTCCCCTCCGGAAATGATCGTTCTTCCAGACGGTTGCAGCCCATTGATGCCTTTGAACGCGGTGATTTCGATTGTTCCCTGCGAAGATGGAAAGAGGTTCAGAGTCCCCACGATATTAATATCTCCCGAGAACGATGTGGAGCGCAGGATGGGGGGTGCCAGCGTTAGGATGGTTTCAAACGGAGTGACCTGCGTTTCCGCGAGTCGAATCCACGGTTGAAAATTCGATGCAAGCCCCGAGCCTTCAGCGACCCGGAAGAGATTCTGCTGTTGGAGCCAGGTTTGAAAAATGGGTCGCGGGGAGACTTCCAATGGCAGAGTCACAGCCAACCGATGCGTAATTGATCCGCCAAAGGACCGGACTTCCACTTTCGAATCCTCGGCATAAGTCGTAAAGTAGGTTTTATACCAGAATCGGTTGTTCAATCCTTGAGGCACAAGGAACGTGTTCAACGTTGGCCCAAGCAGAACATCGCGCCGGGCTGTCACGTCAAAACCGCCCTTGCCCAGAAAGAGTGTGGTTGGAAGCCACGTGAGTGGGTCGAATACCTCGGGCGTTCTCGACTGAATAATTCCGTCCGCGGTGTCAGGAAGCGACGACGAGCCCAGAATTCCCAAGGATGGTGATCTTGAAGCGTTCGTCTTGATTGACCCGCCGGCAATTAGTCGGCCATGTCCCCTTTCAACGTAGAATATGCCGCCGTCAATATTTCGACCAGCTTGAATCAGGAGATCTCCACCTCCCAGTTCGAGAAGTTTGTCGAGGTCGGGCGCGATTGGAGTCCCGTCTACGGAGAGCCCAGACATCCTTGCGGTGGTTGGGATCGCGGCGTCGGCGTTAACAATGTCATTACCGGCTACCAATGAAAGGTTACCTCCACCGAGCGCACCGAATCCTTCAAAGAAATTGCTGAAGTCCACCCACCACGCTGTCGAACCGGACGGGTCAGTTATAGTTGCCGGGCCTGAGTCGACTCCTGCCACACCAAATAGCCCGGTACTCGGATCCACATAGCTCCTGCGGTAGAGCCAGTTCGTCGGGATCTGCCGCGACGAATCGATGACCCACGCGCCAGTCCCATCCTGAATGTATCTTCCAATGTCTCTTCCTGCTGACACCATTACGTTTCCGCCTGAGATCGACCACTGGGGCTGGTAAGTCTGCTGAACCCTCCCAAGATCCGGCTGCGATGGATTGATAAACCTTGCAACCACCGGAACCGCAAAATCATTTTGACCAAACACATTAACCGGGTCCGGAATTCGCACACCCGCCGTGTAAATTGTTGCGAACTGATTTCGCAGTTGCACATCTCGTGCCGCATGAATTTGGATGCTACCCGTGCCCGTTCGGATCACTTGGTATCGGTTGTTCAGTGCAGTTGCCGTGGAGGCATTGACTCCCGACACGCCCGGAATCAGTGCCGGATAAGATTTGCCCAGTAGCAAAGATCCGGAATCTGCGCCGATCGTGGATAATTCGACAGTGCGCCGGAAATCAGCAGACGCCAGATCCGCTCCTGCCGTGAGGCGGAACGACCACGATTGGGCATTCACCGGCAGGTCGGTGTTCAGTCGCGTGAGAGGACTTAACCAGAGTGACTGACCCGCGAGTGTCCCGGAAGGAAGGGTCACTGGATTACTTACCGAGCCGGTGTCTGCACGGAAACCATCGCTCAGGGCATTCAGGAGTTCGATATTGCCTGCCGCTTTCAGTGTAAGAACGCCCGGTGCAAGTTTGGGGCCGAAACGGAAATCTGAGAGATTCCAGTCAGCCGAATTCAGACCCGCAGAACCAATGGCCGTTGAATTGGTCGAACCGAGTCTCAGATCACCCGTCCGGTTAATAATCTCAACGCCCGGTGCGAGAACCAATCGGTCGCTTAATCCCTGATTATCGCTTCCGAGCAGGCGGAGCAGCATTGCGTCATGGTTTGCCGTGGAGAGATAGCTGGAGGCTTGATTATAGATTGTCCGCTGGAGCGTCCCCGTCTGCGGTAATGCGGTGAAACTACTCCTCCACCCGGTGATGACGCCCGAACCCGTGAGCTCATACAATGCATAACCCTCAGCGACGATACTGGATGGATTGATAATTGTTGACCCGATTGTCTGTAGTCCAAAATCGTCATTCGCTGCATTCCGAGGAGCTCGTAAATGAAGCGTTCCGGTGAATTGGCCCTGAAACGCACTGGATCCGTTCGTAAGGAAATCGCCTTCGATGTAATCGGCAACGGACAAGTCGATCACTGAACCCGCACCAAGATCCAGAGCGGCTGCTGCGTTCACAACTCCATCGATCTGAGACCCAGCTTCAAGTCGAATCTCCCCACCTTTGCCCGCACTGCTGAAACGTTGCGCCGCCACCGTCAATACTGCGGTGGAATCCAGTTTTAGGTCATTGCTTGCCGTTAGGGCGATGCTCCCTCCCGTTTCGCCGGACGAATCAATCGTGCCCCGGACCGTGATCGAACCCGCATCCGCGGATAAACTGAAAGAATGCGAGCGGCTATTACCATCTATCACAACGTCCCCGTCACGAACTCGAAAGTCTCGCGACTGCGCGAAGCCGCCATCATTGAGCACTTCTGCAAGCAACGAAAACGAATCCAACGAAAAGGCGTC